>CAKQFW010000193.1 GCA_934230965.1 uncultured Prevotella sp. | reverse complement strand
CTCTATGCCCCCAAGGCTTTTCATCCTAAGGCCACGGTGACAACGGGCGTGCTTGAAGAGAAGTGTCGCCAACTGATGCAGCAGTTTTTTAAAGATCGCAGATAGCGGTAAAAAAGGGAAAGAACGAGAAGGGAAAAGGGAAAAGGGAAAAGTGAAAAATCCTATAGATAAGGATGGTTGAGGGAGAGGGGAAAAAGGAAATTAAAAAGAGGAAAAGTAAGCCCCGCTCTCCACAGTTAACCATCTGTGAAGAGCGGGGCTTATGTTTCGTTTTTTGCTTATAATTGCTTGGTCGAAACCAACAGCGTTTTTTATTTCACGAGCACTACAAGATACTTGCTGGTAGACCAGAAGATTTGCGGATTGGTGATGCGCAGCACATACATCTTATTAGCATTGCGCTGCAAGGTGTAGCTACCCGAGGGATGCATGGTAAGGATTTTTGCCGACTTCGACATCAGCTTTATCTCCTTATCTACACGTATATCTATCTTTGTAAAATAGCTCTTGTTGAAGTTCGACTCCAGCACCTTGTCGCCATCAAGGATGCGCTGTTCTTTCAGTTCTTTCTTTGTACCAAACACATACCAGGCAGTGTTAAGCTGTTTGTCTTGCGTGTTAATGGTCTCGGTTTTACGAGCGCTCTCCTCTTGAAGGTCTGACACATTCGAGTTGAGCGTATTGATGGTGGCATCAAGCTCGGTGATGTGAATATCCTTAGCGTCGAGCTCAGCACGCAACTGCTTCAGCTGGCGGTCTTTCTCCTCCATCTCGGCCACCAGGTTATCAATGGTAACCTTCAGCTGGTCGCCCTTCACACTGCTCTCGCGTAGCTGCTGGCGCAGCTTGGTTATCAGGGCGCGGTTCTCCTTCATCGTGTTGGCTATGAAGCGCACATTTTCTAAGAGCTGACGTCTACGGTTGGCACCCTCGCCGTCTTTCACGATGCTCAAACGGTTTTCGGCCTCGTTTATCTCTTGGAAACCAGCTTGTATCTGGTTAAAGGTCTCCATCATATCGTTGATTTCATTGTCTTTCTCGGCAATGATTTTCTGCAACGAGTCGCTCTGTTGTGTAGTGTCAGCCTGAGGAGACTTCTGCTCCTGTTTGCAGCTTCCCAACGTAAAGAGGGAAAGACAAAAACAATACAATAGTATTTTTTTCATTCTACAACGTTTGTTTTAGGCGTGTCTGGGCGCGTAGCACAATACTCGCCATGGTTAATATTCTGTTTTCTTGGAGGGGTCTATTCGTCCTCCGTTATCTCATTATCTCTATTCTTATTTTTGCTTTTTCGGGCGGCACGACGCTCTTCGCGCGCCTTTTCTTTTTGTTCTTGTCGGCTGGCGCCACCTACCACCACCACTATCTCGCCACGGGGTGCCTCGGCCTCAAAGTGGGCTATCAGCTCTTGCAGGGTGCCACGCACGCTTTCTTCAAACATCTTTGATATCTCGCGGCACACACAGGCTTGGCGGTCGGGGCCAAACACCTCGGCAAACTGCTGCAAGGTTTTCAGCAAGCGGTAGGGCGACTCGTAAAATACCATGGTGCGCACCTCGTCGGCCAATGAGGCCAGGTGGGTGGCTCGGCCTTTCTTCTGTGGCAAGAAGCCCTCAAAGCAGAAACGGTCGCAAGGCAAACCCGACGACACAAGGGCGGGTATGCAAGCTGTGGCTCCAGGCAAACACTGCACGGTAATGCCCTCACGAGCGGCCTCGCGGGCCAAGAAAAAACCAGGGTCGCTAACGCCAGGGGTGCCAGCATCGCTCACCAAGGCTATGGTTTGTCCGCCCTTCAAGCGCTCTATCACGCTGGCAGTGGCGGCATGCTCGTTATATTTATGGTGCGACAACAAATGGTTGTGTATGTCGAAATGTTTCAGCAGCAGACCCGTGGTACGGGTGTCTTCGGCTAAAATCAAATCGGCTTCTTTCAACACTCGAATGGCGCGCTGCGTCATGTCCTCCATGTTGCCTACAGGGGTGGGAACGATATATAGTATGCCCATAACGCCGACAAATATACTTAAAAAATCATTAAGCACAAAAAAACACTCTGTTTCTTTGCAATTTTTAAAACAGTATTTGTACTTTTGCATCATTATGACAGAAAGCACAATGGGAGAAATGCAACGTTTCGGCCGCATAGAGGTAATCTGTGGGTCGATGTTTTCAGGCAAAACCGAAGAGCTCATACGCCGTATGAAGCGCGCCGTGTTTGCCCATCAAAAAGTAATGATCTTCAAGCCCGCCATCGACACACGCTATGACGTGAAGAATGTGGTGAGCCACGACCGCAACAGCATACAGTCGACAGCGGTAGAAAAAGCCATGACCATACTGGAACAGGCTACCGACATCGACGTGGTGGGCATTGACGAGGCTCAGTTTTTCGACAACGACATCGTAAAGGTGTGCAACACGCTGGCCAATCAAGGCGTGCGCGTCATCGTGGCTGGCCTTGACATGGACTTTGAAGGGGTGCCCTTCGGCCCCATGCCCGCCCTCTGCGCCATTGCCGACGATGTTACCAAGGTGCATGCCATCTGCGTAAAGTGCGGCAACTTGGCCTACGTAAGCCACCGCCTGGTGCACGACAAAGAGCAGGTGCTACTGGGCGAGCAGAGCAAGTATGAGCCTCTGTGCCGCGAATGTTACCAAAAAGCCACCAAATGTTAGAACAAAAAATCACCTTCGACAAGTTTATACGGTGGGCCATCGTCATGGCCATCGTGTTTGGCGTGCTCTACGTGATGAATTATCTCAGCGAGGTATTGCTGCCCTTCTTCATCGCGTGGTTCTTTGCCTATCTGCTAAACCCCGCCGTGCTGTTTGTGCAAAACAAGCTACATGTAAAAATACGGGCGCTGGCCATCATCATCACCATGGTGGTGGTAATAGCGGCCATAGGTGGCATCATATACCTTATTATACCACCCATGGTTGAGCAGTTTGAGAAACTGAGCGACGTGCTGACGCGCTGGCTGGCGCAAACCACACACGGCAACAACATCACACGAAGCATACAAGACTGGATTCAAGACAACCAGCACGAGCTGCGCCGATACTTCAGAAGCAAAGACTTCAGCGACACCATCAAAACAGCCATGCCTAAACTGTTTGCTTTGTTAGGACAAACGGCCAACATCGTAATCAGCATCATAGGCTCGTGCATCGTGCTGCTGTATATGTTCTTCATTTTGCTCGACTATGATTATCTTAGCAAAAACTGGATAAAGATATTTCCGAAGAAGAACCGCCCCTTCTGGCACGTACTGATGGGCGACGTGAAACGCGAACTGAACAACTATGTGCGCGGACAAGGACTGGTGGCGCTGTGCATGGGCATCATGTTCTGCATAGGCTTCAGTATTATCGACTTTCCTATGGCCATAGGCCTTGGCATACTTATCGGCATCATGGACCTTGTGCCCTATCTGCACACCTTCGCCCTCATCCCCACGGCCTTTTTAGCCATGCTGAAGGCGGCCGACACGGGGCAGAGTTTCTGGTATATCTTCGGCATGGCCTTCTTGGTGTTTGCCGTGGTACAGGTTATTACCGACATGATAGTAACGCCCAAAATCATGGGCAAAGCCATGGGTCTGAACCCCGCCATCTTATTGCTGTCGCTCTCGGTTTGGGGAGCACTGTTGGGCTTCATCGGCCTCATCGTCGCCCTACCCCTCACCACCCTAATCATTGCCTACTGGCAACGCTATGTTACCAAAGAGCATATTAAAGATAACGACAATGCTGGCGAGGAACAAGCAAGTGGTAACGAATAGGCAAGCAGCTTTTAAAGTCTTTGAGGCTTACGAAAGGAACACTTGGGGCTTACAAAGGAACACTTGGGGCTTAGAGAAGAGCACTTGGAGGCTTACGAGAGAAACACTTGGGACTTACGAGAGAAACAATTGGGGCTTAAGAGAAGAACAATTGGGGGCTTAAGAGAAGAACAATTGGGGCTTACGAGAAGATACCCTGAAGTTTACGAAAGTCCCTTTGAATTTTACAAAAAAGAGCAGAAGCAAAGAAAAAAAGAAAGAAATAAAGAAAAAAGTAAACAAAAAATTTGCAAGTTTAAACAATTCTTT
>CAKQFW010000192.1 GCA_934230965.1 uncultured Prevotella sp. | reverse complement strand
GCCTACACCGTCAAGGAAGCTTGGCCATGGCTTATTCATCATAGCAAACGCCTCAAGGCGTCCCATCAAGATACAGTTGGTAATAATCAGTCCAACATAAACCGAAAGTGCCACACTGATATCGTATGCAAAGGCTTTCAGAATCTGACTAACAATCGTAACAAGCGCTGCTACAACCACCAGCTGCACAATGATACGAATACGGTTAGGTATCGTGTTACGTATAACCGAAATAATAACATTAGCAAAAGCCGTGATAACTGTTACAGCAAGACCCATTACAATGGCGGGTTTCAACTGTGACGTAACAGCTAAGGCCGAGCAGATGCCCAACACCTGTACCAAGATAGGATTATCAAGGTTCAATGGGTTAGACAACACGTCCCTATTCTCTTTAGAAAACAGACTTTTCATTTTTATGTCTCCTTAATTATTATCGTTAACATCATTCAAGAAAGCCAAATATTGGCTCAAGCAGTCATGCAACATATTACTAACACCATCAGATGTAAGTGTAGCACCCGTTACAGCATCAACCTGCGACGAAGGATCGGCCACATTCTTTACTACCGACAGCACTATTTCGTTGCCATCAGCAGCAAGCACTTTCTTGTTTTGAAATTTCTTCTGCCAGTTGGCGTTATCTTTAATCTAAGCGCCAAGTCCAGCAGTTTCACTCTCATGATTGAAATACACACCATATACCGATTTCTTATCGGCATTAAGAGCGATATAACCGCTTATCGATCCCCACAAGCCCATACCATAAACAGGTATAACATATTTAGTTTGGTTATCAATAGAGCAAACATATACCGCCAGCTTACCATTTTTAAAGTCGGCACTATTCAATTTGAAGCCAGCCTCTTCGCCACCCTGTGTGCCTTCAGCCGTTACACTACCATCAGTAGCAAAAATTCTGTCGGCCACAATTACCTTTTTATACATCTGGTCATATTCCTGATCAGAGCCAAGGTCGCGAATATTGAGCGAATAGAGTATTTGTTTCTTCTTATCCAATGAGACATTAGCATCTTGCATCGGCTTCAGTGCTCGAAACACGAAAGCCAACAAGAAAGCTACAATCACGACAAGCAGCACCGAATATATTAATGTATAGGCATTAGAACTAGTGTTCAAACCTTTCTTTTTTGTATTTGCCATAGCCGAATTATTATTTACGTGTTAAACGATTCATGCGCTTGTTAATATTACATTGTACCACGCAATGGTCAATCAGAGGAGCCAGCATGTTCATCAGCAATATGGCAAGCATCATTCCCTCGGGATAGCCATCATTCATCACACGGATAAGGATTGCTACTACACCGATAAGGAAGCCATAAATATATTTTCCTATCTCAGTACGTGCACTCGTAACTGGGTCAGTAGCCATAAACACAGCACCGAAGGCAAAGCCACCCAGCACCAAATGCTCATAAGCAGGAATAGAGGTTTTACCAGCAGCATAGAAAGCCCATGCTGTAAGGAAGCCACCCACAAACACGCTGAGCATAGTCTTCCAGCTAGCAATGCCACACCACAGCAAGATAACTGCACCTATCGCGATAGCCACGATGCTGGTTTCGCCAATACTACCAGGAATAAAGCCCCATATCATGTCGGCAAAAGAATAATCAATAGTAGCATGATGTGCAACCATACCTAATGGTGTTGCCGCAGTAAAGGTATCAGGCAATGCATTGCCCAGTCCGAATATCTGGTCAGTAGCAATCCACGCCTTGTCACCACTCATTATTTGCGGATAAGAGAAGAACAAGAAAGCACGAGCAACCAATGCCACATTGAAGATATTCATACCTGTGCCACCAAATATCTCTTTTGCAAATACTACAGCAAAAGCGCAAGCGATGGCCAACATCCACAACGGGCAGTTAACAGGAACAATCAACGGAATGATAATACCTGAAACCAAATAGCCCTCTTGTATCTCCTCGCCTTTCCATTGGGCCCAAGCAAACTCAATACCCAATCCAACGATATACGACACCAACACTTTAGGCAACACTGCCAACAAGCCATAGAGGAAAGTGGGCACAAACTGCATATCAGTTACGCCAGCCTGAATATTATTTTGGTAACCTACATTGTACATACCAAAGAGCAGTGCTGGCAACAATGCTATCACCACGATACTCATGATACGCTTCGAGTCGATAGCATCATGAATATTCACACCTGTTTTCGAGGTTGTGTTAGGCACGAAGAGGAATGTTTCCATTCCGTCAAATACACTACGAAAAGCGTGGTATTTGCCCCCTTCCTCAAAATTCGGCTTTATCTTATCAAGATATTTTTTTAATACACTCATTTTGTATAATTTTACTCAAAACAAATCTTTTTATCAAGCATTCTCTTTTCTCAGAGTATCCAAACCTTGACGCACGATGTGCTGAAGTTCCAACTTTGAAGAGTCGACAAATTCAGCCAACGCAAAGTCTTCGGGCGACACCTCATAGATACCCAGTTGCTCCATCTTGTCAATATCGCCAGTAATAATAGCCTTAACAAGATATTCAGCATAAATATCCATTGGTAGCACTTTATCATATTCGCCACTCATAATCATGTGACGCTCGCCACCTTTCACGCGAGCATCAAGCGCATACTCTTTTTTCTTGCCAAACAACCAGCTAAAATAGCTTCTGCTTACCGAGAACTGGTTCAAACGAGGACGTATCCAGCCAAACATCTCATCAACATTATTACCTTCTTTAATGGCGGTAATTTCAGATGTACGTGCTCCGACGAAACTATCCTCCATTGAGCAGGCTCTACCTGTAAGCGGATTACCATTTATCAGACGCACACCTTCAGTATTGGCTTTCTGTTCAGCAAATACCACTTTAAATGAAGTGCCTAACAATGTCTTTACATACTGAGGCTTTGCAATTTCACTTCCTGCTACAGCTACCACACGTGTCATATCCACACGCCCTGTATTAAATAAGCGTCCAAAGAAGATTACAAATGTAGGATCAACCGTCCACACTACTTCGCCTTTATTGACAGGGCTAATATGGTTCACCTGTACGCCCACGTTACCCGCAGGGCAAGGACCATCAAAGCTATACACCTCAACATTTTTAGCCTCAGTGAGAGCTTTGTTGCTTTGCTTCGGGCTGACGCTCAGATAAGTAGTAGCGATTTTCGAGAGCGCAGTAAGACCCGTTTGAAAATCTTGTTCATTACCGTCAAGTTCTACTTCAAAATCAGCAGCCAAAGGCATGTCACGGAAAGCACTAACAAAGATAGCTTTAGGCAATACCGAAGGCTGTGTAGAAACAGCATAGGGCAATTGGTTGATAAAGCCAAAGAGGCCAGCCTCTAATAATTTGTCAACAACGCCTTTTCCGTCAAGTTGTGCAACGTCGCTTTTACCGAAATCATGAAACACCTGTTCACTATCGGGTTTCACAACCACGCGTAACAACTTACGTCTGTCCCCACGAAGCACCGAAATAACCTCGCCACTAACAGGCGAAGCAAACTTTACTTCTGGGAACTCTTTGTTTACAAACAAGGCATCACCAACTGTTACCCTGTCACCTTCCTTGACCACCACTTTGGGCTTTACACCGACAAAATCATCGGGTACAAGAGCATAGTTGCCATCAATAGCCAACGAGCAAACTGTTTTCTCAGCTTTACCTGTAAGATTGATGTCCAACCCTTTTCGTAACCTTATTACGTTCACCATAAGATATAATGATATAAAAAATATAAATTTCAGTATAAGTTTTATATAGTGTCGTTTTATCCCAGCCTATATTATACTATCACCAGGTATTGCAATACATTTTACCGCACACGCCGAACACATTTGTCACCTGTTACTTCTACAGGCGCATATAGACACGTGTTAAAACTATATGCTAACACTTTTAGGTTTGCAAATTTAGTAAAAATAATACATAGTAGAAAGGAAAATGTCAGCTTTTATTTCTTCACATAAAAAAAATGATGTAATTTTGTGCCATTATTATTAGAAAGCATAGCCATTAACATAGCAAAACGCATAATAAACATCACTATAGGGTTCGTTTTAGTAATGTATCTTATAGTCGTAGTGATGCTCCATGTCCCCATGG
>CAKQFW010000191.1 GCA_934230965.1 uncultured Prevotella sp. | reverse complement strand
ACGTCTTGGTTGTAGGTGGCGGAAACACTGCTATGGACTCATGCCGTACAGCGAAACGCCTAGGCAGTAACGTAACCCTGGTATATCCTCGCTCAGAGAAAGAAATGCCGGCACGACTAGAAGAGGTAAAACATGCTAAAGAAGAGGGAATCACCTTCTTGCCACTGCACAACCCTATCGAGTATATTGCCGACGAGAATGGTGCCGTGAAACAAGTGGTACTGCAAGAGATGCAGCTGGGCGAGCCTGACGCATCAGGACGTCGACGCCCAGAGCCCATCCCCAACGGCATCAAAAAGCTCGACATCGACTTTGTAGTGGTGGCCATCGGCGTTTCGCCTAACCCACTGGTTCCTCGCTCAATACCAGGATTAGAGTTGGGCCGTAAAGACACTATCGTAGTAAACGAAGATATGCAAAGTTCGCGTCCAGAGATATTTGCTGGCGGCGACATCGTTCGTGGTGGCGCCACCGTTATCCTCGCCATGGGCGATGGCAGACGTGCAGCCTTGCACATGGACGAGCAACTAAAAGCTCAGAACAAACAAAAGTAAGCCTATCATCAAATAATAATAATGAAACGGCCCATCTACCCATCAGGTAAATGGGCCGCTCTTTTAAACACTTATATGAACGGATTATACACTATTTTACTTCTCATTCTAAGTAATGTTTTTATGACACTGGCCTGGTATGGTCATCTCTCCTTACAACAAAGTGGGATTACCAAGTCGTGGCCACTCATCGGCATCATTGCCCTTTCATGGGGCATCGCTTTCTTTGAATACTGCTGTCAGGTACCAGCTAACCGCATTGGGTTTATCGACAACGGTGGCCCTTTCTCACTTATCCAATTAAAGGTAATACAAGAATGTATCAGCCTTACTGTGTTTGTAATCATTGCCAACATTTTGTTTCAGCACCAAGCACTACAATGGAACCACCTCTTGGCATTTATCCTTATTGTGGCGGCTGTGTGGCTCGTATTCATGAAATAACACTCATCAGTTACTTAAATGCAAGAAGAATTGAAAGAGCTAAAGAAGCGTGAGAAACGATTACAGGCAAAATTTAATAAAGCGCTGACCGATTATCATCTTATTGATGATGGCGACAAAGTTTTAGTGGCACTATCGGGCGGAAAAGATTCGTTGTTTCTGCTTGAGATGCTTGCTCGCAGAAGTAAAATATTTGTCCCACGCTTTACAGTAGAAGCTGTATTCGTTAAGATGAGCAATATTAGCTATGAAACTGACTGTGGCTATCTTCAACAATTTGCTGATAACCACGGTATTAAACTGCATATTATTGAGACAGCCTTTGATGCCTCTACCGACAAGCGTAAAACGCCATGCTTTCTTTGTTCATGGTATCGCAGAAAAGCTATCTTTGGTTTAGCACAACAGTTAGGCTGTAACAAGTTGGCTTTAGGCCATCATAACGACGACATCATACACACGGCATTGATGAACCTTCTGTTTCAAGGACACTTATCATCAATGCCTCCTATGATGACGCTCGATAAGATGCCTATCAGCATCATTCGGCCATTGTGTTTAATCGAAGAACGCGACATCATTCAGCACGCCATTCACGCTCAGTACCAAAAGCAACGCAAACTGTGCCCCTATGAAAACACATCGAAACGCACTGCGGCGGCCTCTCTGTTTTCTGAAATGCAAAAGATGAACAACGAGGCGCGCTATAATATATGGCATGCTCTGGGGTATGACAAGCCTAACAATTAATAAGTTAGAAGGGCATACCCACAGCAAAATGGAATGACAAATCGCGACCAATGTTGGGATTAAACAGCGGATAGTGCTCACGACGGGTTTCATAAGCAGGATTAATGGCCTTCATTCCTAAATCAAAACGAAGAATGAAATAGTCGAAATTTAAACGAAAGCCCATACCATAAGCTACGGCTATCTGCTTGTAAAACTCATTAATCTTAAACTGACCACCAGGCTGATCGGCATACGAACGTATGGTCCAGTTATTGCCAGCATCAACAAAGAGGGCACCATTCAACTTCCAGAACAAAAACGTGCGCCATTCAATATTCATATCAAGCTTCATATCACCTGTTTGGTTGATAAAATCGATACGACCATCGGTTCCCTTAAACTTACCAGGACCCAATTCACGAACATTCCATCCACGCACTGAACTTGCTCCGCCTGAGAAATAACGCTTTTCAAAAGGCAATATCTTACTGTTTCCATACGGATATGCCACACCTAAACCCACATGCATAGCCAGCGAGTTGCGCACATCAAAATTCACAATATGGGTAAAGTCAATGTCGGCTTTTACATATTGGGCATAAGCAATATTAAACAATGTATATTGCCCTTCAGTGTTAGTGTGTGTGCGTAACGACTTTGACAAACCATGTAAGATATTTCCTGCAGTTTCTACATTAGCACGAAACACATTAATGCCATTATTATAGGTTAAACCCATACCTATCTTCATAATAAACAAGTCTTCATAATTATAACGAAGAATGGCATTACGATTCGATGCATCGTCAAGATAGTCTTCTTTAAAACGCTTCGATATCCACGGCATATAGACGTAGTTCAGGTCTATCAAATCTAAACGATAAGACGAATGATGATGAGTTTCACCCCAACGATATCGCCATGCAGCAGTAAAAACTCGGCGATGAAACTCAGGGCGATTTTGAAGGTTATAACTCAAAGCCAACTCTGACTTAGCTGTGCTGTTACGACGAAACGACTGTGAAAGAAACGGCGCTAGGAAACGGGGAAAGAGCAGTTTCGACTCAATGTTATACTCTTCGTAGTTTTGGTTCTGATATCCTTCAAGGCCCGTTATGGCCTCGAAAGCAGCACGTAACTGAACACTAAACACTTCGCTACCACGAAAGAGGTTACGGTTTGAATAAGAAAGGGTTCCTGCAGCACCAAGGTCGCCAGCAGTATTGGTACCTTCGGGTTGAAACGAAATTGAGTTAGGCTTATTCATGCTTACTTGCAAATTGCAATCAAGCAATGAAGAATCGGGGCGCTCATCAAAGCGAATGTTCGTATAACGCACAGCCGACAGACGTGCAAAATTATTGTACGTCTGTTGAAGAGCCTTGGCATTATACACACCTCCCTCATGCAACGCAGTGTTATCACGCAACACGCTACGACGCAACGGAATATCCTTTCCATCACTACTGGTAAACGATACGTTTCCTATGGTATATCGTTTATGGTCAATCTCAGGGCTATTATTATTAGGACGATAACGATAGATATGCATCAACACATCTATCTGGTGGTTGCCCACTGTAGAGTCGGCTTCAAACGAGATAAAGTCTTTGTTAAATTTATAATAGCCTTCGTTATTCAAGATATCTGTTATGCGACGGCGTTCATTATTTAGAGCATCTATCGAGAAACGGCTTCCAGCATTTATCAAACTTTTATCTAAAGCCTTCTGCTTGAGCACAGACAACAAGGTAGTATCATCAACAACAACATTAAAACGACGAACATAATAACTGCATGAAGGCGTCAGCACATAATTCACCTTCGTCTTCTTACCTTTTGTAACAACCGAAAAGGATGCCTTGCCATTTAAATAGCCCATATTGTGCAATGCGGCAGTCATATCGCCACATGTTTGATGAGCCAATACCGAATCGTACACAACAGGAGCTTCGCCCATCTTATGAAGCAATCGGTTAATCCATTTTGACGAGTCGCGACCAGCCAAGCAATAGGTTGACATGGGAACTTTAAACAATGAGAACCACTTGGTGTTCGGTTTCTGCCTAATATAGCCATCAAACGCAGCAATATTCACATCCTTGCCTACCGACTCAATCGTAGTTTTCGTCAATAACGTATTATCGTCATCAATATATTTTGACGACGAACAGCCAGCCATGGCAATTGCTGTAATACAAAAAAGAAGTATTGTTCTTATGCTTTTTCCTCTTGTGGTAAGCGATAACGCATACTTACCATAAACCCATACGGCGTTACTTAACAGATGATAGCATTGAAATAACATAAGAATATTGTAGAGGAAAACATTTCAGTAAAACAGATGTAGTGGATAGGGGAATCGAACCCCTATGCCAAGATTGAGAATCTTGTATCCTAACCATTAGATGAATCCACCAT
>CAKQFW010000190.1 GCA_934230965.1 uncultured Prevotella sp. | reverse complement strand
TCTCCTTCACGTTAACGAGGTCCTTACGAGAAGCAACCTTGTACTTGTTGATGCTGAAGAATACTGAAGCGGGAGCGTTAACAAACTCCTTAACGTTCTTAGTGGACTCATCCTTCTTCTCAGCGAGGAGCTTCTTCAGGCGAGCGTTCTCAGCGTTAGCGTCGTTGAGCTGTGCGTTGAGGGCGTCGATCTGTGACTGTGAGAGAGCCTTGATAGCGTCAACATCGGGAGTCTTGTCCCAAGAAGCCTTGCCCAGGTTGTAGGTCAGACCTACCTCAGCATACAGCTTGTTGTCGTGGCTATCCCATCCGCGGTTGCCGTTAGTGTAGTCGCATCCGTCAGCATCGCCTTCCAGACGATCCCAACCCAACTCGAAGTTGATGCCTACCTTCTTGCTTACACGGAAGGTGTTCAAGATACCAATGCTATAGTTCATAGCATATGTGTTGTAAGTCATTGAGCGGGTAAGACCAGCACCAGCGAAAGGAATAAAGTTCCAAATGCGGTCAGGGTTGTAACCACACAACATGTTGCTCAGGTTGAACAGCACGTGCTCGTTCAATGTCCAATACTTGTTACCGTTGCCATCGTTGTTGTCGTCGGTAACGTTTTTGCCCCAGATACCTGAGAGCTTAGTGCGGAGACCGAGACCAGGAGTGAACCACTTGCCTACAGCAACTGATACACCGGGGTTAGAACGGAACTTCTTGAAAGGACTTGCTGACAAGTCCTGGCCGTGCTCCTGACCTGAATACCAAGCATTCCAGTCAGCGCCTACCTGGATGAACCAGTTGCTCCAGAATGAATTGGTGGCCACACTATACTTCAGTGTGGGGTCAGCATCCTGTGCCATTGATGACAGTGAGATGCCTGCAAAAGCTAATGCGATAAATAATTTTTTCATAACCTTTATTTATTTAACAATCAAAAATTATCGTTTAAACTGTTTATTGAACATTGTCTGTTACGTATGATGTGTACGTAATCGATACAAAGTTAATAATATTATTTAAATCTATTCCTTTTTTCTTAAAAAAATATTGTGTTTTCAACAAAAAAAGGCTAAAATAAGGTCTTGTAGACTTTATTTTAGCCTGTATGGGGTTATATTTCCTTTATACTGTTCTCTTTTATCGCCTCTATTGTGTTGTGTAAGAGTGGGGTTATGGCGATAGCTTTATCCCAGCAGATGTTCTATTTCTGTTTGCTTAATGATGGCCATGATGCTCTTTCCGTTGGGGGTGTAATTGAAGTTTGAACAGGCAAACAGTTGGTTCACGAGCAAGTCCATCTCGGCATTGTCGAGCACATTGCCATAGGGCATGGCCGCATGCTGTGCGAGGCTGAGCGCCAGGCTGCTGTTGATGTCGTCGATAATATTTGACGTGCACTCTTCGGCCGAGGCTATCATGTCGTGCAGCAAGGTGTCGGCCTTCAGCCCATTGAGCCCTGATGGCATGGCGTTGATGGCATAGGCATCGCCGCCCATGTGTGTGAGTTCAAAGCCTAAGGCTGTAAGCTCGGGCATCACTTTTTCAAGCGAGATGTGCTCGCTGGGGGTGAGGTGCAACATCTCGGGAAAGAGCAACTTCTGCGACTGTGTCTGTTGGCGTTTCACGCGGTCGAGATACTGCTCGTATAAGACGCGTATGTGGGCGCGATGCTGGTCGATAATCATCAATCCCGACTTCACCGCCGTCATGATATACTTGCCTTTGTATTGATAGTGTGCCGTCGTGGTTTCTTCTTGTGCGATGCTTGATGCCTGTGCCACTGTAGGCTCCTGTGCTGTGTTTGCTGCCGATGTGATGCCCGACTCAAATGTGGTGTCTTCCGCTTTTGCTGTATCTGCACCCATGTTTGCCTTTGATACAAAGATGTCGGTTTCGGGGGCCGTTTCTTCGTCGGGGAAGAGTGGCGCTGCGGCTGGCTTGCTGGTTCTAAGACCTTCAAACATAAGGCTGTTGCTGGCCGAACTGCTTGACGTTCTTGGGGTAGAGGCTGCCGACATTGATGTTGGTATGGGTGTAGATGTCGACATCATGGACGAATCTAACAATCCCTCGTCAGAGGCAGGCTCTATCGGCATGTCGTCGATGGGCGACGATGGGGGTAACGGCGCTTCGTTGAAGGGGTTATAGTCGGGGTTGAATTCTACCTTTGGCGCTTGCACATTGTCGTTAGGATCGAAGACAGGAATGTCGGGGCGCCCTTGATTGTCGAAGTCGAGGGTGGCCACTTGGCTGAACATGCCTATCGACTCTTTCACTGTGGCCATCAGCACATTGGCAATGTCTTGTTCGTTTTCAAACTTTATCTCGGTTTTTGTGGGGTGAATGTTCACGTCGATGTTTTCGGCGGGCACTTCGAGGTAGATAAAGTAGGGCACCTGTTCGCCTTCGGGCACCAATCGGTCGTAGGCGTTCATCACCACCTTATGAAAATAGGGGTGCTTCATATAGCGTCCGTTAACAAAGAAGAATTGTCCTTGGCTCTTCTTCTTTGCGCTTTCGGGCTTGCCTATAAAGCCAGTGATGTTGCATATCGACATCTTGGTGTTGATGGGTATAAGCATGGGGTTGATGCGCTTGCCCAGCACATCGACGATGCGTTGGCGCAAGCCTGCTGCCTTCAGGTTATACAGTTCGGTTTCGTTGCTGTATAGGTGGAAGGTAACGTCGGGGTATACCAATGCTATGCGCTCAAAGGCCGTAACAATGTTTTTTAGTTCGGTGCTATTGGCTTTCAAAAACTTACGGCGCGCAGGAACATTGTAAAAAAGGTTTTCAACATTGAAGTTGCTGCCCACGGCACACGAGCAAGGCTCTTGCGCTGTAACCTTTGAGGCAGCGATAGAGAGGTGTGTGCCAATGTCGCTATTGGCTTGTCGTGTTTTCAGTTCTACCTGAGCCACAGCGGCTACCGATGCCAATGCTTCGCCACGAAAGCCCATGGTGTGCAGCGAGAAGAGGTCGGCTGCCGATTTTATCTTTGATGTAGCATGGCGCTCGAAGGCCAGGCGCGCATCGGTTTCTGACATTCCTTTGCCGTTGTCAATCACCTGTATCGATGTGCGTCCGGCGTCAACTACCAGCACGCTCACCTCAGTGGCTCCCGCGTCGATGGCGTTTTCCACAAGTTCTTTGATGACGCTGGCGGGGCGTTGTATCACCTCGCCAGCTGCTATCTGGTTGGCTACCGAGTCGGGTAGCAGTTGTATAATGTCGCTCATGTTAATGTCGTTGTTTTTTGTTTAGTGTCTGATGGGTGCCTTTTTGCTTCGTGGCCTCCATATAAACACATCGTTAGGACTGGTGGGGCGCAGCTCGTCATACCATGCAAAGGCGGGTAGATGATATTTGTCGCGCGGAATTTGTGTCATGGGAAACATGGTTCCTTGTGCGCGTGGCGTCCATATCTTCTCCAGTTGTCGTTGTGCCGACATATACATGCGCAGGGTGTCGGTTTCGAGATAGTTGAGCCCCGTGAGCGTACTATCCTTATCGTCTTGCGGGTAGAATATTGTTTGCACGTTACCGATAGATACGGCCTGACGAATAACGCCATCGATGAAATAGGCGTTGATAAGTTTGGCGGCCACCTGATTGTAGTGGTTCTCGTCGTCAACCTTTTCTACTGATAGCGTGTTGCCTATCACATGGGCTTCGCGCACCGTGCTATCGTTCATGTAAATCTTCATTTGGTCGCCCAGTAGCTGGCGTTCGCCGCTCCAGGCTATAGGGTCGCGATACAGCGTTAGGCACGAGTCGATAGAGGTAAACACCATCGAGTCGCATACCGCTTGCACGTCTCTACGATAGGCTTTTACCTTGTCGAAGCCATGCACCACGCGATAAACCGAGTCGGTATCGATGTTATAAGTATACATCTTCAGCGTGTCGGCATGCACATACAGCGTGTCGGGTTGCGAAAACTCCTTCATCAATGCCCGTTGGGTGGCAAAGCCGTAGCCTGTTTTGTCGTTATATTCAAGGTGTCCGCACAGCAGTGCGTTCTTGTTCAGCGAGTCGTTAAAAATGACGTTGCCAAAGCCCTTGCTCAGTCCGGTCTTGCTGTTATGGTAGAGGCTGTCGCCTGTGATGGTTTTTTCTTTGTTAACGATGGTAGAGCGTCCGAACAGTTGCGATTGGTTGGTCTTTGAG
>CAKQFW010000189.1 GCA_934230965.1 uncultured Prevotella sp. | reverse complement strand
TGCCAGCATCTTTACATTCAGCAGTAGTGCAACGCATCATTGCATCTTGTTATGGGCGTTTTAATGGCCATATTGCTGGCGGACTGGTGGGTACTGCTATTTTTACACAGTGGGCAATATTGCAAGGACAATCTCAGCCCGAGCCAGCACAACTAGTGTATAACATGTTGAAACAACGCTCTTATCCTGGATATCTGTATATGATTGACAATAATGCTACTACTACATGGGAGTATTGGAATGGTGAGAGAAGCCATGTACACAATTGCTATAATGGAATTGGCTTATGGCTTTATCAGGCATTGGGAGGCATACGTCCTACTGATGATGGGGTGGGATATCAGCGTGTTATTATTGCTCCACAATGCCCTAAGAATGTAACTTGGGCCACCACCACTCGACAAACGCCCTACGGACTTTTGCGCACTGAGTGGCGTGGCAACCAATTGAAGGCACAGATACCTGTGGGCGTAGAAGCTGAGGTGGTGTGGAGTGGCAAACGACACATCGTAGGTTCAGGAGAATGGACGTTTTAACGTATTTTAAATAAAAAGAAATAGTGGGACTGACCGCTATATACGTATTTTATTAAATGAATGTAAATTAAAACAAATAATATAATAACTAAATCTATGAGAAAGAGACATCTCTTTACCTTGTTGTTCCTCTCTACATTGGTTGGAATGACATCTTGCAATGACAGCTTCCTCGATCAAACTGTTACCACAGACCTTGACGAGACTACTGTTTTTGCAGACAGTACCTACACGTCTGGATTTTTATCACAAATCTATTCAGATGTAGGCTTTGATGTTGATATTGACCGCTTTGGTAATATTAATGGAAGCGGGAAAGGTGGACTACAGATTGCTTGTGACGAAGCTGAACCACGTAAAGAGTCGGCTAACTCTACAGGTTCGGCCTTCGCAACTGGCACTGTTAATGCTTTGACCGTAGCATCGGATGTGTGGAGCACTTGTTATACCAACATTCGGCGTTGCAATGTGTTTATGAAGAATGTATCGCGTTCACCCATGAACGAGATAACGAAAAAGCAATATGCTGCTGAAGCACGCTTTTTGCGGGCTTGGTATTATTATATCTTATTGCGACATTATGGTGGTATACCACTAATAGGCGACGCTATTTATAAAGCTGATGATGAGGTGAAGTCTACGCGCGATACCTATGCCGACTGTGTTGACTATATTGTATCAGAATGTCAAGCGCTTCTTGATGAGGGTGCCTTGCAACCTCGCAATAGTGGTCGTAGCAACGGTCGTATCAATGCTGCTTGTTGTTATGCTCTTATTATGCGTGTGAAGCTTGATGCTGCTAGCCCGTTGCATAATGGTAGTGGTTTTGGTACCGAACAAACAAAACTGCTGTTAGGCTATGCCGACAATAATCCACAACGATGGGTTGAAGCTTATAATGCTGCTCGTGCTGCTATGGTGATGAAAGGCGATTATCGTTTGTATGAGAACCACTATTGTGACGATTTTCCTGTGGCAGGACCAGAGAAGGGTTGGGGCTTTTATGCAGTACAATTCCCAGGAGAGTATCTCGACTGTACATCGTATGGCGACTATAAATATCCTTTTGGCCCTTATCAAGAGGTAATCTTGATGCGCAAGCTACCGTTAGGCATTTCTACCGCACAAAAGCTTGATCCACCCTCATTTGGTGGCAACGGTTCGGCTGGTTATGTATATGCCGATTTGGCTGATGCCTTCCCCATGATAGATGGTAAGCCGATTACTGAAAGCTCAATTACATACAACCCGCTTAAGCCTGCCGATGGTCGTGACCCTCGCTTCAATAATACGGTGGTGTATAATGGAAGCAAATTATATAACCAGGGTAGTACACAAGTAACGTGTTACACATTTACAGGAGAAAACTCTACACAGGATGCTGTATTTAAAGGCACGCCTACAGGATTGTATACAAGAAAAATGCTGAGTCGTGGCGCATCAGGCAATTGGTGGATAGAACCCATCCAATCTCATCCGCTTATTAGGTTTGCAGAGGTAATGCTTACTTACGCTGAGTGTTGTAACGAAGCTTATGGCCCTGATTTTACTGAAGATTTAGGCAATGGTGTGAAGGGTGGTGCTTTAGAAATGCTAAAACTGATACGCCGCCGTGCGGGCATAAATGCTGGCGCTGATGGTATGTATGGCTTGAAGGCAAATATGACGCAAGAAGAAATGCGTGAGGCTATACGTTTAGAACGTCGTCTTGAATTGGCTTTTGAGGGCTTCCGCTTCTTCGATGTGCGTCGTTGGATGATTGCTGATAAAACAGACAATAAAACAATGCATGGTACTGAGATTGCCCGCGTGTTAGACGAAAATAATAAGGTAGTGTATAAGGCACGCACTTTCGATGTTAGCACACATGTGTTCAGAAAGGCTATGTATTATTGGCCAATACCCTATACAGAAACGGTAAAAACACCAGATCTCTTACAGAACCCATATTATGATTAACAATGTAAACACTCTGACAATACTTATGAAAGAAATGTTGAAAAATATCAGCAAAATGCTAAGCATGATACTAATTGTTAGCGGCCTGGTGTCATGTAACGCTTTTAGCGATAGCACTGATCCGTATGCTGCTACTGAAGCATTAAAAGACCTTAGCGGTGTGTGGAAACTGAAAAGTGTGGTGCGCAACGATGTTGACATTACTAAAGAAATGGATTTTACTCAGTTCGCATTGCACATGAATAGCGATGGTACCTTCCACATTGATAATTATTTACCCTTTGTGGTAGAGCGCGACGGTGTATGGAATATTGATGATGCTCAACATCCGTTCCGTATCACATTTCAAGAAACGGGTGTGCAAGGCGATGTACAGGTTGACTTTAGTTATCCTATTGTTGAAGGCCGACGTTCATTGTCAATTAATCTATCGCCAGGTTGCGACAAAAATTCATATACCTATACAATGGAACGGGTGGCTGACAAATAAATAAAACGTATAAAAATTTTTCTAAATATGAATAATCTTTTGAAAAGCAAATGGATGCGCCTTAACCTCGCTTTGGTAGGAGTGTTATTATGTGCTGTCACAGGATGTGTGTTTTTAGATGGCTATTCAATTGCACAAATAGGCCCTGATGGCAAAGAGGTATATTATGCCAAGGCGGGCGAAGAGGCTACATTTACTGTTAATGGGCATATTGAAGCTCGCATACAGGGAAACGATGGCGTAACTACTAACTTTGTGTTTGCAATGCTCGTTCCTAAAGATTGGGAGATGGCTAAATATGCTACTGTAACATATAAAACCGACTTGGCCGACGACAGAGAAAAAGAACTACCCATGGTGGTAATGCCTTCAACATCGTTGCCTAAACAGGGTGGCGGACGCACATGGGTGCAATGTTTGTCTAACGAATATGGCGTTGGCCCTAACGTGCTTGACGACATGGAGTGGGTGGTATTTCAAACGGCTCAGAAATGGACCATCATGAATAATCAAGACCCTACCTATCGCATCTTTGTACGCACTAAAATGGGACGCAAAAACCTGAAGTGTAAGTTAGGCTTCTTTGTAAGCCATACCGATGATGGTTTTGGTGGTGGTACCGACCATAAGAAGGTGGTGTTTGCAAACGAGTGTTTTGAGGTTGTAGAAGGACAGGGCATGACTCTTGATTTCTGTAATAATCATTATAACAAGGTTACACCTATGGCGGCATTGCAAAACGATTATGTTACCATTTCGTTTATTGGTGATGCTGCCGATAACCTGCTAGCACAAAGCGATAGGGTATATCTGCAAGGCGAAGCTGTAACTACAGACGGACGTGTGTATCGTGTAGATAACCGCAACGAAAAAACGCTAATGAGCCAGCCTAACAAGCTGAATAAAACTTTCCAGCTAACAATATGGCCTTGTGGCTTTTTTGGTGTGCCTACCGATCAGCAGATAGACCACATTAGCTACTGGTTTAGCAATGCTGATGGCTCAATAGTTATTACACAGTCGGATGACAACTTTGTGCAACTGGGCACTCCTTATCCAACGGAAAAAGAACTTTTCAATTTCGTATTCTCTTGTGAATGATAAACCTCTAAAAACAAAACAAGATGAAGAAACACTATAAAAAACATATATTATGCCTAACGCTTGCTGCATTAGCTATGAC
>CAKQFW010000188.1 GCA_934230965.1 uncultured Prevotella sp. | reverse complement strand
TCCTGCGACTTGAAGATGCCGTCGGCCACATAGCCCACCTGCGATCCCATGGCGTGACCGATAACGCTCTTCACGCCGTTGCCGCCGAAGGTGCCGTTGGCAGCAACGGTTGTAGGCAGCTTGGTGATCTTGTTGCGATAGGTGCTTATGTTAGCATTGATGTCGTAACGCAGACCCCATGTGGTGTTCTTGCGGTAGCCAATGTTAAACTCGAAACCTTTGTTCTCCATCTCGCCAGCGTTGATCCACTGTGACGAGCCTTCGCCCATAGCGGCGATGCCAGCCATCTGTATAAGGATGTCTTTGGTTTTCTTATAATACCAATCGAAGGTACCGTAGAGCGAGTTGTTAAACAGGGCGTAGTCGATACCAAGGTTGGTTTGTGTGGTGGTCTCCCACTTGATATTGTTGTTGCCCAACTGGTTGCGTTTGAAGCCTGAAGCGAGGGTCTGGCCGCCGTTGGTTCCAGCAATGTCGTAAGAGGTGCCGTAGCTCTGGCCGCCGTTCTCGTTCACGCCATAGTTGCTTACGTATACAGTGTAACGTGCGAGGTTAGAGATCTCCTGGTTACCAGTTTGACCCCATGAGGCGCGAAGCTTCAGGTCGTCGAGCCATGAACTGGTGCCCTTCATAAACTTTTCGTTATTGATGCGCCAGCCTGCCGATACTGAGGGGAAGGTGGCGTAGCGGTTATCCTTGCCGAAACGTGAAGAACCGTCGCGACGCATGGTGAGCGATGCCATATAGCGGTCGGCAAAGTTGTAGTTGAACTTACCGAAGAAGCTGACAAGCGAGTAGCCTTCGCCCGAACCATAAGCCTGTGCGATGCCTGTACCAGCGTCGGGCCACATGTAGTCGGGGCTGAGGATGATGTAGTCTTCCTTGCGACCAGAGAAGTAGTTGTCGTCTTCGCGGTTCAGCTCCATACCCACCATGGCGTCCATGCGGTGCTGTCCCAGTTCGAAGTTATAGGTAGCTACGGCGTTCCACATCCATTTGGTCCAGTGCTCCTGCTTAGCTTCTACGGCGTTGGTCTTATTGGCTACGTTGCCCTCGGTTACGGGGTAGGTGAAGATGCGCTGCTGCTTCTGCGAATAGTCGAGACCGAAGGTAGAGCGCAGGTTGAAGCCTTTGAAGAGGTTAAGGTTCACATAGGCATCGCCGAATGTACGCCAGAAGGTGTAGCGGTTGTCTTTGTTACGCTCGAGCACAGCCACGGGGTTATAGCGGTCGGGATAGCCGCCTACAGGACCAGCATAGCTGCCATCGGTGGTGTAGACGGGCAGCGAGGGGTTAAACTGCAACACGTTTTGCAGGAAGCCGCCAGGGGCAGCCACCTCAGAGGTGCGGTTCAGGGTGAAGTGCTCGCCAATGGTGAGCTTATCGCCAATGAGTTTATACTCGGTATTGAAGCGAGCCGAGAAGCGCTCGAAGTCGCTGGTCTTGATGATACCGAGGTTCTTGTAATAGCCTAATGAGAAGAATGATGAGCCTTTCTGTGAGCCGTTGCTCACGCTCACGTTATAGTTTTGTATCACACCTGTGCGGGTGGTGAGGTCGTACCAGTCGGTGTCGGCAGCGGGGGTAGTGCCTGCATCGTCGAGATATTTTTTCATTGTGATGCCGTTGAGCACAGCTTGGCCTTGGGCGTTGTAGCCCCAGTCGTAGTGGTAGCCCAGACCGTTGGTGTTGGGGTCCATGCCATCGTTTACATAGCCTTGCCACATGACCTGTCCAAACTCTTTCGCGTTCAGCACGTCCATCTTGTGGCTATACATCGAGGCGGCTACCGATGCGTCGAGGTCTACCTTCAGTTTGCCATCCTTGCCTTTCTTGGTGGTGATGATGATAACGCCGTTAGCGGCACGCGAACCATAGATTGAAGCTGAGGCGGCATCCTTCAATATCTGTATGCTCTCAATATCGTTGCCGTTCAGCTCGTGCATGCCAGCCTTGGTGGGCACGCCATCAATAATGTAGAGAGGGTCGTTATTGTTCAGAGTGCCGATACCACGAATACGTACGGTGGCGGCACCTGAGGGCGAACCGTCGGCCGAGATATTCATACCAGGCACACGACCTTGCAGAGCCTTCATGGGGTTGTTCTCGTTCTGCTTCTGCAGGTCGGTAACACTTACCACTGATACGGCACCTGTGAGGTCGGCTTTGCGCTGCGTGGTATAGCCTGTTACCACCACCTCGTCAATCACCTTAGCATCTTCGCTCAGGGTGATGTCCATCTGGGGTTTGGCGGCTGTGGTTACGGTGTTGAAGCCGATGTACGAGATGACCAGTTCGGCGCCACTCTTCACGGCCAGCGTGAAGTTGCCCTCGAGGTCGGTGACGGTTGCGTTCGTCGTTCCTTTCTCGGTAACTGTGGCGCCAATAACGGTCTCGCCGTCGGGCTGCTTCACCACACCCTTCACGGTAAGCTGCTGGGCAAAGGCCACAGTGCATACCATTGAGAGCGCTGCTCCGAGAATGACTTTCTTAAAATTTCTCATTCTGATTTTGTTTTTTTAGGTTTCTGTTTATTTTTTGTTTATATTGTTTTCAGTTTGCTATATATTGCGCATTTGCCAAGTATCGTATCTTCAACGCGGCTGGCTACATAATATATATAATGTGTCAAAAAAGTGTCGTAGTAATAGGACAAATTGCTCTTTTGAACGCCACAAAATTAGGAAGAAGACCGACAGGCGTAATTAAAATTTCGTTCATAAACGTAATAATTTGTTACAATGACACATTTTTGTAACATTATGAACGATATTTGCAATCAATAATAATTATCATGGGGTGTAAGATTGTTGTTAATGGTTGTTTGGATGTTCTCGAATTGTTGTTTATTGTTATTAAGTGGCCGTTTATTGTTATTAATTTGTTCTTTGTTGTCGGGTTGTTGTTTATTGTTGTTGGGTTGTTGTTTCTTTGTTGTCGAATTGTTGTTCTTTGTTGTTGGGTTGTTGTTTATTGTTGTCGTGCCCAAGCCTTAGCAGCAATGAAAGTAAGTGAAACATTTTGCAGTTTATGAAATTGTTCGTAACTTAGCAACGCGAATGTATCGTGCATTATATATAATATAAGGTATAGGAATAAATAAAAAATACTATGGCAAAGGTTTATGAATTTTTGGCCAACGGCTTCGAGGAAGTGGAAGGCTTGGGTCCCGTTGATATTTTACGACGCGGAGGTGTTGATGTTAAAACCGTGAGCGTAACAGGCACACCTTGGGTGGAGACCTCGCACGGCATCACCCTCAAAGCCGACCTCACCATTGAAGAGACCGACCTCAGCGATGCCGATATGCTGCTGTTGCCAGGCGGACTGCCAGGCGCTACCAATCTGCGCGACCATGAGGGCGTGCGCAAGGCGCTGGTGGCTCAGGCTGCTAAGGGCGGACGCATTGGCGCTATTTGTGCGGCTCCGCTGGTGCTGGGCTCGCTGGGTCTGCTCGAAGGCAAGAAGGCTACCTGCTATCCAGGTTTTGAGAAGTTTATGACGGGCGCTACCTATACGGCCGAACTCTTCACCATTGATGGTAACATCATCACTGGCGAAGGACCTGCCGCCACATTCCCCTACAGCTACGAGATATTGCGTATGTTTAAGGGCGACGAAACGGTGCAGTCGCTGAAAGATGGAATGATGTATAGCCACTTGATGAATTCATAATTCATAATTCATAATTCATAATTCATAATTCATAATGGGGCTTCGCCTTGGTTATTCATAAATTAAGAATGGAACATGTCATTATTGTGGCGGGTGGTAAGGGGTTGCGCATGGGTGCCGACCTGCCCAAGCAGTTTCTGCCTGTGGGCGGATGGCCCGTGCTGATGCACACGCTGCGCACTTTTAACCAGTATAACCCGCTGATGCACATTGTGCTGGTGCTGCCCACGCACCACCAAGCCTACTGGCACGACCTGTGCCAGCAATACCACTTTGAGGTGCCGCACACCATTGCCGATGGAGGCGAAACACGTTTCCACTCGTCGCTGAGCGGCATACGCGCCCTCGACGCTGCGCCCGACACCGACCTCGTGGCCATTCATGATGGCGTGCGCCCTTTCGTGTCGGCTGACACCATTGCCCGCTGCTTTCAAGCGGCCGAGCAACAGGGGGCGGCCATACCCGTGCTGCCCGTCACCGACACGTTGCGCCTCTGCTCGCCCGATGGCAC
>CAKQFW010000187.1 GCA_934230965.1 uncultured Prevotella sp. | reverse complement strand
CGCCAACCCCACCAGTATGGCGGCAGCACTCGACAACTTTAAAGCCATGCAGGCCGACCACAAGATGTGCATACTGGGCGAGATGCGCGAGCTGGGCGAGGTGAGCCACGACGAGCATAAAAAGGTGGTTGATATGTTGCGTGCCGCACACTTTGACGAGGTATGGCTGGTGGGCGACGAGTTTGCCGCCATCGAAAGCCCCTTCCGTATCTTCCACAATGTCGACGAGGTAAAGGCCGCCATCGCGCAACAGCAGCCACAAGGCCACACCATCCTTATAAAAGGTAGCAATTCGACCAAGCTCTTCCAGCTGCCCGAGTTGCTGTAAGCATATAAAAACAACCGTCGCTGAAGGCGGCGAATGTACATAACCGTTGGTGACTAAACGAAGTGAAGGAACCTACGGTCTAACTAAAACAAAACGAAGCGTCCTCGAAGAGGGCGAACATTATGATTAGTTAATACTAAATATGTTCGCCCTCTTCGAGGACGCTTTTCTTGTTTACAGTTCTATTTTTAGAGTGGCAACTTATAGCCTAAAGTAATCTGGAACACGCTGTTCTTGCAGTCGCTGTCCTTAGCTACCTTGGTTAGGCCCCAGTTGTAGCGGCCATCGATAACAAAGTTGCTAAACTCGTAGCTCAAACCGATAGGAATTGAGAGGTCTACGGTCTTTGCATCGAAGTCAGCCTCTACAGAAACGCCATTGCTCTTAGCCTTAGCCTTGCTGTTTACATTGAAGCCTGGCTGCAGACCCAGCTTAACGGCAAAACCCGGAGCTACATATACGTTAGCCAATATGGGGACGTTGATATAGTCGAGCTTGGTGGTAGCCTTGTCATACTTTGCACCCTGCATTGAATACAAAGCACCGAAGCTAAGACCAACCATGTCAGTAGCCTGATACATAAACTCGGCACCTGCTACCACGCCAAAGCGGGGGTCAGAGTCATCGAAATCAGTCAGTGAAGCAATGTTCAAACCAACCTTGGGCTGAATGGTCAAAGTGCCCTCTTTCTGTTGAGCAAAAGTCATTGCCGAGGTAAGAACCATAACGGCAACCAAAAGTAATTTTTTCATAATTCAATAGTAATAATTAAATTAAACAATGAATAATATTATTTCAACATGTCTAACACAAAAACGCCATCGCGGTGCTCATCTGTTAGACAATGCAAAAATATCTTTTTCTGACATAACGACCAAACAATTATGCCATTATTTAATAGGAATAGAGAAAAACAGGACTAAAAATATGCCATTCATAACAAAAAGCGAGCATTTTGACTATAAAAATCCTTACAAATAAGGATTGTGCACCCCACAGCTTTTCACTACTTTTGCACCACAAAAAAAACAATATAAACAAAAAGAAGCGCCCCAGAGAGAACGTGATGACAAATAAACACACATTATTTATTAGCACCCTTATCGCGGCCACACCCACCATGGCCCATGTTTTCCCCACCGCAACGCTGGCAGCACCCACCGCAACGCTGGCAGCACCCACCACAGTGGTTGCACATCCACACCAGCCCGTTGTGGCCGACACCTCGCGCGTGTTCGACATCGATGAGGTGATAGTGGTAACACAACCCAAAGAGCTGTTTCGCCTGCGCCATCAGCCACTCAGCTCGTCGTCGTTCAACAGTAGTTATATAAATAATGTGCATGGCACCGACCTCAGACAGCTGTCGGCCTATGTTCCCTCGTTTTGCATGCCCGAGTATGGGTCGCGTCTCACCTCGTCAATGTATATTCGTGGCATTGGCTCGCGCATCAACAACCCGTCAGTAGGCATCTATCTCGACGGCATGCCACTGATGAGCAAGGCCGCCTACAACATGCACTTCTACCAAACCGAGCGTGTCGACATTTTGCGAGGCCCACAAGGCACACTGTACGGACAGAACACCGAGGGCGGACTGGTAAAAATATATTCGCGCAACCCCTTCAGCTATCAGGGCACCGACGTGTTGCTGGGCATAGGCTCGCACATGTGGCGTAACGCCGAGGCGGCACACTACAGCAAGCTGAACGACAGTTGGGCGCTGGGCGTGGCAGCCTTCTATACAGGCAGCAACGGCTTCTTCCGTAACAAAACGCTGAACACCCGCGCCGACAAGCAAGACGAGGCGGGGGCACGCCTGCGACTGATGTTTCGACCCAACAGCCGACTGAGTGCCGACCTGCTGGCCGACTACCAATATACGCGCCAAAACGGCTTTGCCTATGGCGAGACCGACCCCACCACGGGCCACACCGCCGAGGTAAACACCAACTATCCTGGAAGCTACAAACGCAACATGCTGAACACGGCCCTACATATAGGCTACCAGGCGCCCCGCTTCGAGCTGAACAGCACCACATCGTACCAACTGCTGCGCGACGATATGCTGATGGACCAAGACTATATGGCCACCGACTATATGCACCTCATACAGCGACAGTTGCAGAACAGTCTATCTGAAGAGCTCACCCTGAAAAACCGCTCTACAGGCTGCTGGCGCTGGACCTCAGGGGCCTTTGCCTCATACCAATGGCTGCGCACCAATGCTCCTGTGTTCTTTGGCCCAGGCATAACCACGCCCATGGGCATGGGCTTGCAACGTATTATATACAAGAGCATTACCGAACAAATGGCGCAACGCTTCACACAACAGGGCATGCCCGAAGCGCAGGCCTTACAGAAGGCGCAACAGCTGGTTGACGGCCGAGGCGGTGTAACCATTCAAGCCGGCATGCAGGTGCCAGGCCTCTTCCACACACCGCAAATGAACGTGGGCGTGTTTCACGAATCGAGCCTATACCTCACCCCTCGCCTCATGGCCACACTGGGCTTGCGCTACGACGTAAACCGCGTGAGCGTCAACTATAACACAAGTGCCATGCTCTCGCTCGATGCCAATGTGATGGGTACGGCTATGGTGCGCAAGCTAACGTCGGCCCTGAACCACGGCACACACGACACCTATCAGCAACTGCTGCCCAAGCTGGGGCTTACCTACACTCTCGACCGCAGCGGCAGCAACATTTATGCGCTGGTAAGCAAAGGCTACCGCGCAGGTGGCTATAACATACAGATGTTTTCTGACATCTTACAAACCGAACTGATGGCAAACAGCCGAAAGGTGCAACAGGGCGACTATGACGTGCCACACACCAGCGCCGACTATGCCAACATGGATGCTACCATTAGCTATAAGCCCGAAACCAGCTGGAACTATGAGGTGGGCGCACACCTGAACCTCTTTGAGGGTAGACTACATGCCGACCTGTCGGCCTTCTATATGCAGGTGCACAACCAGCAGCTATCAGTGATGGCTGGCACCTACGGCTACGGCCGCATGATGGTGAACGCGGGCAAAAGCTACAGCTGTGGCTTTGAGGCAGCGCTGCGAGGGTCGGCCTTCGACAACCGACTGACGTGGGGAGCAAGCTATGGTTTGACACACGCTGCCTTCTCCGACTATACCGACAACATCAAGGTGAACGGACAGCAAACTACCATCGACTATGAGGGCCGTCGTGTGCCCTTCATACCCATGCACACACTGGGGGCCAGCACCTGTTACACACAGCCTTTGCGCCACAACATGGTGAAGGAGGTGCGCTTTGGCCTTGACCTCAACGCTCAAGGCAGCATTTATTGGGACGAGGCCAACACCTTTAAGCAGCCGTTCTATGCCGTGCTGGGCGCGCATGCCGACGTGGTGCTGGGCCAAGTAACGCTGAGCCTCTGGGGCCGAAACCTTACCGACACCCGCTATAATACGTTTGCACTGAGCAGCGCTGCCACGGGCACCACCCGCTATTTTGCACAGCGCAGCACCCCCATACACTGCGGTTTCGACATGAAGTGGCACTTCTAAACACGCCGCACCCCACCCCTCTTTTTGCCGAAACAATGTAGCTGAGAAAATGAAAGCTATGGTATGATTGGGTAAAAAGATGGAGATGAAAAAGCGAAAACATTGAGATAATCAGGCGAAAGCCTACTGATAATCGGGCGAAAGCCAGCAAAAAGTTATCTCGTATCGACCGTTCCACATGTTCATAACGGTCGATATGAACATGTGCATCGACCGTTCCACGTGTTCATAACGGTCGATACGAGACAACTTTCTGCTGGCTTTCCAGGGCCGACGCATTACTTTATGACATCACCTTATCAAGGTAAGAGCAGTCCCAACCAGCTCTTTTTATTTTTGCT
>CAKQFW010000186.1 GCA_934230965.1 uncultured Prevotella sp. | reverse complement strand
ATGTACGACAGTCGGTTGCGCTTGGCTAACCAAATATACGACGAGGTGAAGCGCCACTTCCAAGAGCTGGTCTTCAAGACCGTCATTCAGCGTAACGTAAAGTTAAGCGAAAGTCCGAGTCATGGTTTGCCTGTCATTCTTTACGATGCCGACTCGACAGGCAGCAAGAACCATCTGGCCTTGGCCAAAGAAATTATCAACAAAAACAGTTGATAGAACAGAAACAGTGCCGCCCATGCGGCAAGAATAAACAACGTAACAATGGCAGTACACAAGAAATACAACAAAAACGTTTTGGGACGCGGGCTCGATGATTTGGGCAAAGGTCTTGACGCACTTATCGACACCAACGGTGTGACCACACAAGGCACCTCTACCATCAACGAGATACCTCTCAACGAGATTGAGCCCAACCCCAACCAGCCCCGACGCGATTTTGATCAGGAGGCACTGCAAGAGTTGGCCACCAGCATCAGCCAGATAGGCATCATTCAGCCCATCACGCTGCGCCAGGTTGACGACCACCACTTCCAGATTATCGCGGGCGAGCGCCGTTGGCGTGCCTCACAAATTGCTGGCCTCGATGCCATACCAGCCTACATCCGCACCATCAAAGACGAAAATGTTATGGAGATGGCGCTGGTGGAGAACATTCAGCGCGAAGACCTTAACGCCATTGAGATAGCATTGGCCTACGAGCACTTGCTCGACAAAGAGGGTATGACCCAGGAAAAAGTGTCGGAACGTGTAGGAAAGAGCCGTGCTGCCATTACCAACTATCTGCGTTTGCTGCGCTTGCCCGCACAGGTGCAGATGGCATTGCAAAAGAAAGAAATAGATATGGGACACGCACGTGCCTTGCTGGCCGTCGATAGTCCGTCGCTACAGATAAAGCTCTTCAAAGAAGTGCAAAAGCATGGCTACTCGGTGCGCAAGGTCGAGGAGATGGCACAGATACTGAAGAACGGTGGCGATATAGAGTCGGGCAAAAAGAAGATTGTGGCCAAGAACACACTGCCCGACGAATTCAATATGCTCAGAAGCCGCCTCTCTGACTTCTTGCACACAAAGGTGCAGATGACTTGTTCGCAAAAGGGAAAAGGAAAAATCACCATACCCTTTGCCAACGAAGAGGAGCTGGAACACATCATGAGCGTTTTTGATAAGATGAAGTAATGACTATTTGTGTAAAAAGAAACATACATCTATCCAGCATTATACGTAAAGCGTTGTGCGCTATACTGCTTGTGCTATCATCGGCCGTAGCAGCAATGGCACAAGACAGTTTGCGTGTTAAGCCTATCGCACAAGACAACTTGCACGTTCAGCCTATCGCACACGATAGCTTACACGTGCGCCCTACGGCGTTTGTGTTCTCACCCGAACACGACACCATACCCGCTATGGCAACGCTGACGAAGGCCGACAGCCTAAAATTGCTGACCCAGCCCGACACTATACGCCAGAAGAAGGGGCGCGACTGGGCAACATGGCGCCCTAACCCCAAACGAGCCATGTGGCTGGCCATTGTGCTGCCAGGTGCCGGACAGATATACAACCGCAAATACTGGAAGCTGCCTATCGTGTATGGCGGCTTCGTGGGATGTGCCTACGCCTTGCGTTGGAACAACCAGATGTATCGCGACTACTCGCAAGCCTACATGGACTTGATGGACAACGACCCCAACACACAGAGCTATAACCAGTTTCTGCACTTGGGCGTAAAGATAGACGAGACAAACATTGATCGGTATAAAACGCTGTTTAAGAACCGCAAAGACCGCTTCAGGCGATGGCGCGACCTCAGCGTATTCTGCATGATTGGCGTATATGCCCTTTCAATAGTCGACGCTTATGTCGATGCCTCGCTCTCCGAGTTTGACATTTCCGACAATCTCAGCTTGCGCGTAGAACCTACCATCATTAACAATTCGGCCGAGCGCAACGTGTTAAAACAAAACACCCTGGGCCTAAGCTGCAGCCTAAACTTTTAAGGTGCGCCACATATTAACATTGGGGAGCTATACATTATATTATTATGTATGTGCCCTACAAGCATTGCACGCCTACATAAAATGGCTATGGGTGCAGCCTTGCTGCATGCTTACTGCATGATAGGATAAAGAGGAGGAAAATTAGAACTGATAATAAAAATTAGAAAAAGGAAAATAAACGGATAAATGAAAAAAATCAGTCTGCTGATCGTAACAGCGCTTTTCGCATTTACAAACGGTGCATGGGCACAAAATGATAATGAAGATACGGAAATCACTGTTACCAACCAGAAAGGAGAAAAAGAAGTTATTGATCTGCCAGAAGCGCTGTCGTACGAGTATGACAGCTTGCTAAGTGTGTATAATGCAAAGACATACATTAGGCCCAACGCCAATTGCGATATGCCCGACGTAAACCCCATTTACGAGAAAGAGGTGTATAAAGAGCGATTGAGCCGAATACCGGCTGTGATAGAGATGCCGTATAACGACGTGGTGCAAAAGCTTATCGACAGATACTCAGGACACCTTCGCCGCTCGGTAAGCCTCATGCTGGGCACACAAAACTTCTATATGCCTATCTTTGAGCAAGCCCTCGAGTCGTATGGTTTGCCCTTAGAGCTGAAATATCTGCCCGTCATTGAGTCGGCACTCAACCCCAACGCCGTGTCGCGTGTAGGCGCCACCGGCCTTTGGCAATTCATGTTGCAAACAGGTAAGCAGTATGGATTGGAGATTAACTCGCTGGTTGACGAGCGTCGCGACCCCGTGAAAGCATCGTATGCGGCCGCTCATTATCTGAGCGACCTATATAAGATTTTTGGCGACTGGAACCTTGTGATTGCGGCCTACAATTGTGGCCCACAAGGCATCAACAAAGCCATACACCGTGCCAAGGGCCTTACCGACTATTGGGACATCTACCCCTATCTGCCCAAAGAAACACGTGGCTATGTGCCCGCCTTCATTGCCGCCAACTATATCATGAACTATTATTGCGACCACAACATCTGCCCGATGGTGGCCGAACTGCCAGCAAAGAGCGACACCATCATGGTGAACCGCGACATACACTTTGAGCAGATAGCCAAGGTTTTGAACATTGATATCGAAACCCTCAAAGACCTAAACCCGCAATACCGTCGCAACATTATTAATGGCAGCGCCAAGCCCTCGTCGCTGCGTCTGCCCGCCATGGCCATTGCCTCATTCATCGACCAGCAAGACTCGATATACAGCTGCACCGTAGACAACTTCCAGAACAAACGCACCGAGGTAGACATTACCGAGCCACAGAAAGAATATTCGTCAAGCAAATATTCGTCTCGCTCGCGCAAGTCGGCCAGCCGTTCATCAAAACGCAAGAGAGGACGTGGCAAGTCGGTAACCATACGTCAGGGCGACACCTTATCAGACATCGCACGTCGTAACGGAACAACGGTAAGCAAGCTGAAGAAGCTGAACAAAATCAGCGGAAGCAGCATACGAGCTGGTAAGAAACTGAAGGTGAAGTAAGAAACAAAAACTACTGCCATCAACGCAACACCAACTAAATCATACAGGAGACACGAATATGGACGACCAGAAGATGAAAGACGCCCAGCGTGAAGCCGCTGAGGACAAGATGATAGGCGATGCCTTCCAGCATCTACTTGACACATATATAGCATCAAGACATCGTAAGAAGATAGATATCATCACGAAGGCCTACAACTTTGCACGACAGGCACATAAAGGTGTGCGCCGACTGTCGGGCGAGCCCTACATCTTGCACCCTATAGCTGTGGCACAGATAGCTTGCGAGGAGATGGGGCTGGGCTCTACCAGCATCTGCTCGGCCTTGCTGCATGACGTAGTTGAAGATACCGACTATACAGTTGAAGATATTGAAAACATCTTCGGCCCAAAGATAGCGCAGATTGTCGACGGACTAACAAAGATATCGGGTGGTATCTTTGGCGAACAAGCATCGGCACAGGCCGAAAACTTCAAGAAGTTGCTGCTCACCATGAGCGACGACATTCGTGTTATCCTCATCAAGATATGCGACCGCCTGCACAATATGCGCACGCTGGCCTCGCAGCCCGCCAATAAACAATATAAAATTGCGGGCGAAACACTGTATATCTATGCGCCGCTGGCTAACCGTTTGGGCTTGAACAAAATCAAGACCGAGCTCGAAGACCTTAGTTTCCGTTACGAGCATCCCGAAGAGTATGCTGCCATCGAGGCCAAGTTAGCCTCTA
>CAKQFW010000185.1 GCA_934230965.1 uncultured Prevotella sp. | reverse complement strand
GCTTGTGAACAATCATGAAGTTAATGTCAGCACCAGAATCTGATTTCTTATAATGACCGGCTTCCTCGCCAGGCGTCTTTCCATCCAGCAAATCAATCGCCGTGTAAAATCTCACCTGCGGAACCGCTTTTTTCACTGCAAATTTTGCAAGAATTTCTCGAGATTTCGTAGTATCAAGAGACATTACACTGTTGAGAAGTGTTGCTGTCGCATACAGAATTCTGTTTTCCTGCGGCACCTCATCCTCATCCATCTCGCTCCATGCGGTAAGGAGTGCGTCTAAAAACTGCGTTGCGTTCTCGATAGTTCCGGTTACTTTTGAAATGCCGTCCAGTGCTGCCAATGTTGCAAAGGTAAAAGCATCTGCTTCTGGTGCGACTTTCTCGCGCATCAAGGTTGCTCCTGCCATTCCAAAAGCAAGATTTCTGGATTCCTCATTGTCCATTACATCAACAGAAATTTTTGTACCTCTGTCATAATTAAAGGTGGCTGTTTTCCACTTAAGGTCTACTGCCCCGGTGGTATATCCACTGTTGCGGTCATACTCGCCAAGACCTGTTACTGTAATCTGTGGATAAACAATCTCATTTGCATTTGCTCCCGCCCTGGACATGGCAGAATCAGATGTCAAATCTGCTGCCGCGGAAGCGCTTCTGTACACTTCGTCTAACAGCCCTGTGTAATTTTTTGCTAAAGCAATTGTGTTTGGCATGAATTATTTTCCTCCCTCTGTTTCTGAGACTGGCGGAAGCCCCATGACCGCTCGCATAGCTGCATCACTATTCTGGCTGCCGCCTTTCGTTACTGTTCCAATCGGATTACCTTTCCCTGCCGGTGTCGGCTCTGGCTCTCCGAACAGCATCTTGCTGTCCTCTGCTTCTGTCAGCGCCTTAATTGCAGCGGCAATATCCTCTTTCTGATTTTTTGATGCTTTCAGAGTATCCACATCCAGCAATGCGGTAATTGCCTTTGGATTTTTACCTTTCGCAGATGTAATACTTTCTTTCAGAAGGTCGTTGAAGTCACGGTCAGCAATTTTGTCTTTCAGTTCCTGGTCTTTGTTTGCCAAATCTGTTTTCAAAGTTGCAATCGTACTATTCAGCTCCTCTACATCCACATCCTTGAACTTATCAAGGCTTTCTGTTAAGGTTGTCACCTTTCCCTCTGCGGTTTTTAACTTCTCTGACTGTGTTTCATAATCAGATACCGTCTTGTAGTTATCAAGCACGGCTTTTTCAAAGTCCTTTTTCTTATCCTCAGGTACTTCAAGACCATACTCTTTCATGATTTCAAAAATATTCTTCATAGCATCCTCCTAAAATTATTTTATGAATCGCACTTTCTGCGATATGGGAAATTGCGGACCGGGGAATCGAGCCCCGACTATCAGCTAAGGAGACTGATGTGCTGCCGTTACACTAATCCGCCGCAGTGCCCGGCTGTGAAACCGGGCTAAAATGGAGGTACAAAATACAGAAAAAGCCGAGGAATGAAATCTTTTAAGACCTCATTTCTCGGCTCTAATCGGCGCTAACGTTATTAAACTGATTTTCTTGCAGTGCTTACATTTGCATGGCAAGTTGATAACTGTGGTATCTTTCTGGATTGCCAGAAGCTTTCCTCCACAACTCGGGCATTTCTTCCACAGCAAAGGTGTTTCTTTTTGTTGCACTCTCTCACCCCAACGGATATTATACAGCACCATACGCATATTTTCAATATTTTTATTTGTTTTATTGCAAATAGTGTTCTATTTTATCTTCCAATCGTTCCACCTTTACTAGGATGTGTTATGCACAATTCTTCCGTAGTACCAGAAGCCTTTCCAAATAATTTTGAAAGATGCTCAATCACCTCTTTGTCTGGCTTAAGACCTTTTAATTCGCTCCTTCTTGCTTCATATTCTTCATATGTAGTCATTTGTAGTAATTTTTCCTTCTGGCTCACTCCACAGCCTCCTTAATTAATTTATGCAATTGCGGATATTCACTCTCTAACCGTTCGGGATTTTCAATAAACTCTCTAAATGATTCCGAGACAAATTCCCACAATTGTTCATCACGGATATTCCAATTTTCATCATACACCTCATCCCAATCTTGAATATATAATCTTCCCTGGTATTCGGAAACAAATTTATCTGACTGTATGATAAACACTTTACGTTCATTGCCAGACGTATCATACATTGTTTTTGTAATAATGTCATTCGGCGATACATCTTTAACCAGCTCTTTTCGCAACACAGAAACTTTATTAGAATCCAGCATCTTGTTATCGACAATATGTCCTATTTCATGAACAATCTCCGTTTTTTCTGCATTTTTTGCTATATACAGTATATCATTTATATAATCATATTGACTAGAACCATCTTTACCAATATCGATAATTGTACCTTCGATTGCTTTCTGCACCTTGCTAGGCATCTTACTCATTACATCATTAACCATAATGCGTTCTTTAAATACATTTTGTCCTGGAATGTGACTTCTGACAAGGTAGTCCGCAGATTTTCTCTTTTTATCCACGTTGGTTGTTTTCTTGATGTTTTGTGAACTTCCGCTCTCCACTCTAAGCCGATTATTTTTCACTTTTACACCAGCCGCCGCGCTAAACTGCTTATAATCCGCAGTCTGCTTTCGTAGTCTGCGTTGCAACTCCGCCGTATCTCCACCAATGGCTTTCTGTGCTTCGATTTCCCGCTTGGTCGCCCGGATGTTTCGTTCCATTTTCCGCTGTTGTTGTGACACTTGGTAATAATCATACTCTTTTCCATTGATTTTAACTTTTATATCCTCCGGGATGATGGATGTACCCTCCCAGTATGGATAAAAGTCATGCGTACAGTTTACGCCCTTCAATCCGGTAGCCGTTCCATAGCCTGTTTCCTGAAAAAAATCGGGATATTCTTTGTTCTTCCCCGAGTACGAAAAAACCTTATTCTGCCACGGCACATGTTCGGGTCTGCTCCCCATGTGCTGAGAAGTGATAACTAAATCCTGCCCCGTCTGCATAAGGTTTGCTTCCGTAATCCTGCCAGATAGCTGACTCAATCCCGTTCTGACAGACATCCGTGCGGCAGTATCAAGCTGATACGTCCTGCCGCTGGCATAATCTACCGCACGCAATCCGCTTTGTGCCAGCCGATGCACGCAGTCATTTACCGCCTGGTCATAAGAAAAAGTTCCGGTTGCGACCTTAAGGGTAGCAAGGTCCATTTCCCGCTGATACGCATTGAGCACTCCTGTTGTTCCAAGAACGGTATTTTTAAATCCCATCGTGCGTGTCAAATTCTTAAGCTCTCCAGCGGTCTGCCTCTGAAACGATGCAAGAAGCTGGCTCATGCTATTAGGCTTCTTTAAATCTACGCCATGCTCTTTCCACATAGACAGGTCATTGTTCCACGCCATATCCCCCGCTTCGGCTACCAGTTCATCTCCCGCTTCCCTGGCTTCCTTCACCGTCTGCTTAATAATCTCCTGCACTTCCTGCTTATAGGCTGCGGTATTCTCCGCTACCGCCATCTGATATGATTTGTCCGCACGGAGTGTTTTCATTACCTCACCTTGGATTTTCTCGGCAGAATAGCCCTGCTCAATCATTGATTTTGCCATGAGTTCAGCGGTCTCAGTATAGCGCCCGGTCTTTTTCACACGGCGGGCAATATCCGCAATGATTTCATCCTCTAAGTCCTGATAAAGCCCCATTATGTACTTGTCTGCTAATGTATCAATCTGCTGTTCTGATAATGCCCTTATATCACCGCCTTAGTCGTCCAAATCGTCAACCGGTTCCTCTGTGTACTGTAGATACTTCTTTGCTTCATCTTCCGGGATATTATATTTTTCCATCAAATACCACACCTTAAGAATCGGCACATCCATGAACGACAGCGCATCCGCTCTCATGGCTTCCAACTTTGTCTGTTTATCTTCGACATAGGAATCATCGAACTCAATCGACAACATTTCCTCTACGTCATACGCCGTACCCGAGAATTGATTAGAAAACCACATGGCAGCATGAATAATATCCTCAATGTATGCCGTTGCCTGCTTGCGCTGCTTATTCAACTCCTGCATGGCATCCTGTTTTGTGCCGATGTACTCCGTTGCCGTGGTAATCTTTCCGTTTTCAAAGGTATACTTCTTACTGCCATATCCGAACTGCATCGATAAAAGCGACAGCACCAGTTCAAATGCCTTGGTAATCTGCTCCACGCGAATTTCCGGGTTATATT
>CAKQFW010000184.1 GCA_934230965.1 uncultured Prevotella sp. | reverse complement strand
TTCGTGCAATGGGTATTAGTGCTAGTTTTGATATGGGAAGCTACGGTAAGGTAGCCTTATGGTAAATACCCCCCCCCGTCTATTCACCAAAGTACACCCACACCAGCTCATATCCGCACATTAGTGCGGGCAGAGACAGCGTGTTGCCACTAAAACCGTAGCGGCGAGCATACTCGTCGCGCGAGAGCACCTGAACAGGCGACTCCAGCTTTCCGTTTTCAATCTCCAGCTTCTTTCCAGGCAGCAGCGTTTGTAGGGCAGGCAGCAGTCGGCTGTGTTGCATAATCTTTTCTAACCGTTCAGCGTCAATCAGTTGGTCGTCTTTCATCTCGCCATAGGCTTTGCACATGGCAATGGTTTCGTCGGCCAGCGCCAGCGGGTTGATGTTGATGCTGTTCAGCTGCGACATATCACGTTGCTGCTTCAGCATACCCATAAGGCATTGCAAGCCCGCCATGCGCTGGGCAAACGTCAGCACGGGGCCCTTGTCGTGGTTTGTTGCGTCTTCGTTCAGCGTTATGCTCTTAGCCATGCCGTTCTCGTCCGACCGTATCGTCAGCGTAACACCCAGCGCTACATTATCTTGGCAGTAGCGATACACCTCATGCACGATACCCCTTCTTGCGATGGGGCAGAAGCGTGTGAAGGGTCGGTATACGCCCTCGCGCTTCAGGGTAAGGCCGGGTACGTTGGTGGTCATCGTTTCAATGTTGGCGGCGTTCTTATACCATGACAGCGCCCTTGCGCGTGTGTCGGTGCCCGCCCAAGGGTCGTGTTGTGCTTTTGCTATTCTTAGGCTCAGATAGGTATCCAGCGCAAACGTTGTAGGTAGCGTGTCGGCATGGCCTGTATAGTGGTAGGTGCTGATATATTTGTCGCGGCTCATACCCTCTTTTAGCAGGTGCCCCAGTTCATAATCGGTAATGTCGAGGCCGTGCTGGGCGAGTAGGGCCGACAGGTCGTTTAGCAGCATGCTGTTAAAGAGCACGTTGCGCAGCACCTCGCTGTTGTAGCTGCCAATGAGCTGTTGCTCATATTGGCGGTTTAGGTTGATACTGGCCTCACTAAAGGCGCTAAGGTTGAGAGTGATGTTGCGCAAGTGGCTAAAGTCGTCGTGGGCCGACAGTTGGTTTGTCAAAAGGGTAATGCCCTTCACAATCTCATCGTACGACATCCATCTATATTGTGGCAGAGTGGGGATGTGCTCTCCTGTGCCCACGCGTACGCTTACCACCTTGCCCTCATTTTCTTGCACTTCTACCGTCAGCACCGAGGGTGTGCGCTGTTGGCTAAACCGATATACTGTGCTGGTGATGTTTGCCAATTTGCTGTCATCAAGATGGGCAAAGGGCTTAAAGACGGTGTCGGTAACAAGGGTAATCTCGTCGCTGGGGCTGCCAAGGCAAGAAACACTCATAAAGCAGCAAAGCGCCATACAAAGGCTACTGAAGCCAGAAAGCGCAACAAGTGTTCTTCGTAATAACGACATAAGCTATTGGTTTATGGGGGTTAACGTGATGTTAAGTGCTTTGAAAATACAGGTACAAAAGTACCACATATATTTCTAATTGTGGTACTTTTGTACGAAATATCTTTCTAAACGCCTCGTTTTTTAACTTATTTTGTCTGCCGTAGCTGCCCTTGCGCGTAGTATGAGCCCTTATATATAAAGGTGTGGGGCTTATATATTAATATAGGTCTGCGCGCGAGGTGCTGCGATACGACAAATTGATGCTAAAACGGGTGTTATGCATACGATATGAAAGATTTTTGAAAAAAATAATGTAAATTTGCATATTTATCAAAAAATATATATAAATTTGCAAAGTGAACAAGTCAATTGCCTTTAACGACCCACAACAAACTATTGTTGCGTAAGGATAAAAAGCAGATTGAGAAAAAGACATAAAGAGAGAATATAATTTTATATATACATTTTTAATAATAAGGTATGCTTATGAGAAAATTTAACTTTCTTTTCAGTTGCCTACTGCTTTGGTTGGTAGGTATGACGTATGCCATGGCTAAAACGGTAGCTCCGTATAAGGTGGATTTCAACTCACCGATTGACGTAAGCGAGGCCGATTTTGCCGTAGCACCTGGTTGGGATCATCAGGCTCCTGGCATTTACAATGGCTATTCTCAGGTTCACCCTTACTGGACTTACTCTGAGACAGGTGGAAATGGTGATACTGAAGAAACCCCCAGTGGCTGGCTTTCATGTGGTACACAGAACAAACGTAATGAATACTGGGAGTATGAAGATGACCATGATTATCTTATCACCCCTGTTGTTAATGGTAAGGTAACCTTCTCTGCTTGCTATGTTTATGCAAGCGACCTCTTCTTCCGTGTTTATACCATGAAAGAGGAAGACGGTAAGCTCGTTATTGACCAAAAGCTCCTCGACTTAGATATAGAAAAAGACTTTAAAAATCAGAGCCGCACATTCTATCAGTTTGAAATTCCTAACGTAGAGGGCAAACGTCTGTGCTTCTACTTTAGCAACTGCGGTATCGATGATTTTGAAGCCGAGTCGGCTGAGGTGCCCGAGGTTTCGAAACTCACTATCAAGAAAATTACGCCGAGCACCTTTGGCGACTTTGTTGATGCTGACGAAACAAACAACTATACTGTAAACTTCCAGGCCAGTGTAACCAATACGGGTAACGTTACCCTCACACCAGGAATGAAAAACTATAGCCTTAGTGTGTTGAGCGCTGATGGTAGCGTTATCAAGACCGTGGCTATGGATAAAGAGCTCCAGCCCAACGAGTCGACCACTGTTGACATTGCTGTAACTCGTAATTATACCGAGTTCCCCAACAAGGATACTTGGACATTGCGCGATGACCTCTCACAGAAAACTGTAGAGATTGGTACCATTACACCGGGTGCTTATGCTGCAGCTCCTACATTGTCGCCCAAGCTTGAAGGCGATAAGACGGTTACTGAAGCCAACTTCTATAAGACCGTTGCTGACAAGCACATGATCTTCTCTTTGAAGAATGTTAGCGGACAGGAACTGAAGATTAATAAGGTAACAGCTCCTGAAGGATACAAACTGAATCTCGAGGCTGATGCTGTAGTGGCTAAGCACGACAGCTTAGACGTAGACGTTACCTTGCTGGCTGGCACTGCTGGTAAGAAAGAGGGCGACCTCGTAATTGCTACCAATCAGGGCGACCTCACCGTGAAGTTGATGGGCGAAGTGGCTCCCGAAACTACATGGTATGCCGACTTTGAGGGTGTAGATATGCCTGCTGGTACTATTTGCGACAAGACTGTGTGGTCAGTGCAATATAAGTCTGACTCATGGAAAACTGAGAACGACCAGCGCAACCTGAAGATTGCTCAGTATGGTTCAGACGTTGAGCCCTATAAGTTTATTACTCCGCTGCTCGATTTTGCTGAGGGCGAGACCTTTGAGATGGATTTGGCACGCAACACCACAACGGATAGCTATGGCACATACAACTTCTCGATACTCTATTCTGATGACCGTGTAAATTGGACATCGGCTAAGGAAATTAAGTTTGACGACCTGAGCCCGCTTGTAGTTAACTACACTGAATATCAGTTCAAGCACTTCGTTGTTGATAATATTCCTGCTGGTAAGCACTACATCGCTATTGCTGCTGTTAATGGTAAGGTGGATAACCTTATTGGTGGTACACCCGTTGAGGTGGCTCACGACTGGATGGTTTCTACTACCAACTTCCCTGCTAAGGGTCAGGTAAACAACAAGTATACTGCTACTGCCACACTGTTGAATAACAACCTCAAGGCTGAAGAAGAGGGCGCTTATAAGGTAGAACTCTATGTAAACGATGAGGCTGTAGCCGAGGCTGAGGCTGTAAAGGTTGAAGCTGGTGCTGAGAACGAATACACCTTCACCTACACACCGCATGAGACTGGTGAGTTTACTGCTAAGGTGGTGCTTACCGCTGGCGACTACAAGGCTGAAAGCACTGAGGCCACTGTGATTGTTAACCGTGAGGAGAGCTTGAAGGACGTAACCATTGGTACCGTTGCTTATGGTACAGACTGGAGCGGTGATCCTAAGCCATACTCTGAAGGTACAGCTCCTATGTATCACTCTTCTAAGTACTCTGAGTCAGAGTCGCTGCTTCCCGCTTCTATGTTGGCTGGTCAGCTGAGCAAGGGTGATAAGATTAGCCGTATCAAGTTTACTGGTACTTGTGGTACCGATGGCTACAAGGCTAACGTGAAGATTTGGATGGAGAACACCACTGACGAC
>CAKQFW010000183.1 GCA_934230965.1 uncultured Prevotella sp. | reverse complement strand
ATCATGGCTGGCGAAGAGTATATGAAAGATGTGCCCTTCCGCAATGTCTACTTCACAGGCATTGTGCGCGACAAGCTGGGACGCAAAATGTCGAAGAGCCTCGGAAACTCGCCCGACCCCATCGGCCTTATCGAAAAATATGGCGCTGACGGTGTGCGCATGGGCATGATGCTGTCGGCACCAGCTGGCAACGACATTCTCTTCGATGAAAGCTTGTGCGAACAGGGACGCAACTTCAATAACAAGATATGGAACGCCTTCCGACTGGTGAAGGGATGGCAGGTGGCCGAGACCGAACAGCCCGAAGCTTGCAAGATAGCCACTAAATGGTTTGAGGCAAAACTGAAAGAAACCAGCGCCGAGGTAGACGACCTGTTCTCAAAGTATCGCTTGTCAGAGGCGCTGATGGCTGTGTATAAACTGTTCTGGGACGAATTCTCAAGCTGGTATCTGGAGATGGTGAAGCCTGCCTACGGTCAACCCATCGACGCCACCACCTTCAATCAAACGTTGGCCTTCTTCGAAACGCTGCTGAAGATGCTGCATCCCTTCATGCCCTTCATCACCGAAGAGCTGTGGCAGCACATCTACGACCGCAAAGAGGGCGAAAGCATTATGCGTGCCGAACTGACGTTGCAGGCTCCCACCGCCGACGACGAGGCGCTGGCCGCAGCCATAGAAAACGTAAAACAAATTGTGAGCGGCGTGCGCACCGTGCGCAACCAGAAAAACATCGCAAACAAAGATGCCCTGATGCTGCAGGTGGTAGGCAAGAACGCTTTCGAAGCTTACGCTGCCGTCATCACCAAGATGGCAAACCTCTCGGCCATTGACGTGGTAACCGAGAAAGATGCTACAGCATCGGCCTTCATGGTGGGCACCGACGAGTTTGCAGTGCCTCTGGGCGACCGCATCGACGTGGCTGCCGAAATCGAAAAGCAAGAGGCACAGCTGAAACACCTCGAGGGTTTCCTTGCTGGCGTGAAGAAGAAGCTGGCCAATGAGAAGTTTGTGGCACACGCTCCTGAGGCTGTCGTGGCTATGGAACGCAAAAAGCAAAGCGACTCGGAAGAGAAAATTGCAGCGCTGAAAGAAAGTCTTGCAGCACTGAAAAAAGGATAAGATAGTTGACGAGTAGACAAGGAGACGAGTAGACAAAGAGATTTGCCTACTCGTCACTTGTCCGCTCGTCATTTTGTTTTACTACAAAAACGGCCAAGAAGATGCAAAAAACAAAACTTTTCCTGTCAACACTTATTATATGGTGTTGTGTGTTGGGCATGAAAGCCACTACGGTAAAGCCCTATACAATGAATTTTAATATCGACATCAACACCACAGAGCACGACTTTGCGGTGGGATCGAGCTGGGGACATATCGTCGACTTCTTCCTCGATGGCTATGCCAAATACACCTACCATACCACAGGAGGTGTAGACAACACAGGATACATGGAGGTAAGCAGCCAAGTGATGGTTGACTGGGACACACAAGAAGAACACCTCATCAACGACCTGCTGGTGTCGCCCGTGGTGAAAGGAAAAGTGAGCATCATGGCCAAGACCACTCGCAAGAGATCGTCGTCGGCAGGCATACGCTTCTTTAAGGTTACTGAAGAAGGCGGAAAGCTGGTGATGGGCGACGAAATTTCGCCCACCGTATTCCAACTTGAATACGACCACTTTACAAAGGTAGAGTTGCCCGCCATGCCCGCTGGAACACGCATCGGCATACGTGGCAGCAACGTAGCCATCGACAATTTTGAAGCCGAAGAGGCCGTCGTAAATCAGGTGCAAGCACTCAGCATCACTCAGGCAGTGTGGAACGGTGGCAAGTATGCCGACTGCAATGCCGAGGGAAAATATAAGGTTACATATAAGGTACAGGTCGTAAATAGTGGCGACCTTACGTTGCAACCTGGCACCAAAGGCTACACCCTCAACCTTAAAGAGCTGTACACCGATAACGTGCTGGCTACCATTAATATACAGCAAACGCTGAAACCTGCCGAAACCTCAACACCCATCATTCTGGAGGCCGAACTAAGCAGCAAACAATACCCCACTGCCGAACTGTATATCAAAGAAGAACTAAGCGGAAACATCGTATATCTGCCCATCGTCACACCCTCAAGCTTCGCCCCCGACTTTCGTCTTACAGGTGCCTACGGCACTACCCCAATGGAAACGGGCAACAGTATCGAGTTTGGAGCCTCGCGTAAAGAGGTAACAGTAAACCTCATGCTGCGCAATATGGGTGCTCAGCCACAACGCATCACCACCCTATCAACCACACCTGGCTTTAAGGCTTCGCTTAACACCCCCATCAACATTGCAGGGCACGACAGCATTGCCTTCAGCATCAGCATGACAACCGATGTTAAAGGTAACAAGCAAGGACAGCTAACGGTGAAGGGCGACGGCGGTGTAGACATTGTGCTCGACCTGAAAGGCTATACCCCCACCGAACAACAACTGTTCTACGACTTTGAAAATGAACAGTTGCCCGAAGGCTTCGTCAACAACAACGGATGGTTTATTGACGATATGCCCAACTATGTTTACAGCATCAACAACCACTATTGCTTGCGCAACACAAAACAGGTGCCCGTAAAGCTTATCTTGCCCAAAATGAAGGTGCAAGAGGGCGAAGAGCTTTATTTCTGGCTGTCAAAAGTGTACGACAATTTCTCGTATGTAAACATCTACTATTCGGCCGACCGCAATAACTGGCAACTGCTGCGCGAAATAAAGGCCAGCGAGATGTCGAACCAAACATTTGCTCCCAGTTGGGAGGGATACTACTACGGCTTCACACCCTTCACCATCAACAACATACCCACAGGCGAATGGTATATTGCCTTTGAGGCAGGATGCGTGTATCTCGATAATATTATCACCAACTTTAGCCTGGTGTCCACCACACACAACGCCTATTTTGATAACGTAAAGGGCGACAGCGAGGGACAGGTAAACTCGCCCATCAACGTTAGCGCTACACTGCACAACGTGATGAACCATGCCGAAACCGCCGATAGCTATAAGGTGGCGTTCTATCTTGATGACGAGTGTATGGGCTATGTGCCTTCGGCAGAACTGGCAGCCATGGGCGAACGTAACGTCAGCCTTAGCATCACTCCGCATAAAGAAGGAACACTGAACGGATATTGGAAATATATCACCAACGAGGGAGAGATAACCTCAGACATCATACAGATTGATGTTGAAGAAGAAACCACACTGGTAAGAACGCTTACAGATATGCTGGTGAGTCATAGCTACTCTAACTCCGCCCCCTTCGACCCCTATAATTATAATGGTGAAAGCGAGGCTATATACACGGCCGAAGAACTGGGACTGAAGCCAGGCACTGCCATCAAATCAATATCATGGTATGGCGCCAACTTGGGCGAAGATGCCTTCGTAAACGTAAAGGTTTACTTGCAAAACACCAGTGCCAACACCATAGCACCTAACGCCAGCGGCGAATACACCATGACCGACCGCAGCGCCATGACTGAGGTGTATAACGGCAAGATACTATTGTTTAAAGATGGCACCGAGGATATGTATGCGCGCATCATGAATATTACCTTGATTAAACCCTTTGTATATACTGGCGGAAACCTACGCTTAGCCTTCTTGGGCTCTACCGATACTGGCACCCGCACCTTCTTTGCTGCCACAAAGGGCGTTATGGTGCAAAACCGTAGCATCACACGTGCCAACATTGATGCAAGCCAACTGGCCAGCACTACCATCTTCCACGATGCGCTACCTGTTATCGGTATAGGCTATAACACAAAACAACGTATGGTGAGCGGTAAGGTAACCGACCAGCAGACCGCAGCTTCTATTGCCAACGCCACCATAACACTGCAATCAGGACAGGTGCGCTACACAGCTACCACCGATGCCAATGGGCTATATAACATAGAGGTATTTAAGTCGAACCTCGACTATAATGCCACCATCAGCGCCGAGGGATATACTGCTGCCACACGCTCGGTACACTTTGCCGATGCAGATGTAACGCTCAACATCGCTCTTACCGATACAGCTTCGGGCATCAGCAACATCAATGCCAAAGACAATAACGGCATTAAGGGCATCTACACCGTTGATGGCAAAAAGCTGCAACAACTGCAACAAGGCATCAACATTGTGCAGATGAGCAACGGCACCGTAAAGAAGGTTATCGTACAATAAAAAGATATAATAACAAAAACAATGCATCAATACCAAACATACATTTTCGATCTTGACGGCACCCTACTGAG
>CAKQFW010000182.1 GCA_934230965.1 uncultured Prevotella sp. | reverse complement strand
GGCATAAACGGTAAAGGGCATGTGCCCTTATTTCGGTTATGCCCGTGTGGTGTGATTGATATACTGACGCTATGAATAAAGTGATGCTGATAGGCAATTTGGGTAAAGACCCTCAGGTACGTTACTATGAGGCCGACCAGGCGGTGGCACAATTCTCATTGGCTACTACCGAGCGTGGCTATACGCTGCCTAATGGCACGCAGGTGCCCGACCGTACCGACTGGCACAACGTGGTAGTGTGGAAAAACCTGGCTAAGGTGGCCGAGCGCTATCTGCATAAAGGCGATAAGGTGTATATTGAGGGAAAAATTCACTACCGCAGCTACGACGACCGCAAAGGTCAGCGACAGTATGTTACCGAGATTTATGCCGACAGCATGGAGCTGCTTACACCTCGTGCAGCGGCAAACCCTTCGCCTGCTAATGGTGTGGTGCAACCTTCGGCACAAAATGCGCAACCATCGGCTACCATGTCGCAGCCGACGGAGCCGACAGGGCAAGATGATAGTAACTTGCCTTTCTAACCATTAAAAACAATGGACTACTTCTTACATTTTATAACAAATGCTTTTGGCGAGGTATCATTCGGTGCTATGACACCGGGTGTGGGCTTTGCCATCCTTCTTACGCTGGTGCTTTTAGGTATGTCAGGCTTCGCCAGTGGGGCTGAAATTGCTTTTTTTAGCCTGTCGCCTTCTGATATTTCTGAACTTAATGCCTCAAAGCAGTCGCGCGATAAACGTATACAGTTGTTACGTGAAGATAGTGAACGCACACTGGCTACGATATTGATTACCAATAACTTGGTTAACGTTACTATTATTATGTTGTGCAACTATATCTTTGCACAACTGGTAAACTTTGGTAATGCCATGTGGTTGCAGTTCTTGTGCATCACGGTGCTGCTTACCTTTATTCTCTTGCTGTTTGGCGAGATTATGCCCAAGGTGTTTAGCCGGCAGAACCCGTTGGCATTCTGTCGTCGCAGTGTGGGTGGCATCTCTATCTGTCGGCGTGTGTTTTGGCCGCTCGAAACCATCTTGCTGCGTAGCGGCATCTTGGCCGAAAAGGTGGTGCAGAAGGAGAGTCATGTGTTGAGTGTCGACGACCTTGAACAGGCGTTAGAGCTTACCGACAAAAACGATATTAAAGACGAGCGCAGCATGCTGAAGGGCATCATTCGCTTTGGCGACGAGACGGCTAAAGAGGTGATGACCAGCCGACAAGATATTGTAGACCTCGACATAAAATGTTCGTATGCCGATGTGCTGAAGTGTATCGTTGAGAATAACTACAGCCGAATTCCTGTTTATCAGGAAAACGAAGATAATATTCGTGGTGTGTTGTATATCAAAGATTTGCTGCCGCATCTTTCTAAGCCTGCTACATTTCGTTGGCAGAGCTTGATACGTCCGCCTTACTTTGTGCCCGAGACCAAGAAAATTGATGACCTGATGCGCGAGTTTCAGGAGAACAAGGTGCATATTGCCATCGTGGTTGACGAGTTTGGTGGCACCAGTGGCATCGTAACCTTAGAGGATATCTTGGAGGAGATTGTGGGTGAGATTAACGACGAGTATGATGAGGATACGAAAAACTACTCGAAACTTAACTATAACACCTATCTCTTTGAAGGTAAAACTTTGCTCTCTGATTTCTGTAAGGTGCTGAACGTTGATGACGACGAGTTTGTTGATGTAGAAGGCGATGCTGACACATTGGCGGGCTTGCTGCTTGAAATTAAGGGCGACTTCCCGAGCATGCACGAAAAGATTGACTATAAAAACTATACTTTTGAGGTGATGGAGATTGACCAACGCCGCATTAGTAAGGTGAAGGTGACGGTGCATGAAAAGAAATATCTGAACGATAAGGAGGACTAACGGCATGGCGCTGGTAGGAAAGACGCTGCTGCAAGGTGGCACACTGCTGGGCTTATGGCGTGCTGACGAAACGGTTGAGCAGCTGCAGACCTTGGGTGACGTGTACAAACAGGTGTGTGAGGCTTATACTGGCAATAAACGTCGGCTTGAGGTGCTGTGTACCTATGCCTTGCTTTTCGCCTTGACGGGCGACACGTCGTTGCGCATCGAACATCTGCCATCGGGCAAGCCGCTGTGCGTGTCGGCGGCTACGGGGCGTCGGTATTACATCAGTGTGAGCCATACTAACGGGTGGGTGGCGCTGCTGTTGTCAGAAGAACGGGCCGTGGCTGTGGATATTGAATATGTGAGCGACCGCGTGCAGCGTGTGGCGCAACGTTTCTTACGTAAGGATGAGTGCTACACGAAGCGGCTCGATTTGCAACTGTGTTGGTGTGCGAAAGAGGTGGCCTATAAATATTATTCGGAACAGGATCTGACGTTTCAGGAGATGCGCGTCGAGGCTTTTGCTTCGCCCGTTTCGGCTGATGCTTCACACATTTCGGCTGATGCTTCGCCCACTTCGACTGATGCTGAAGGACAGTTGGTGGTTTCTAATCTGCGTTCAGATTGCAAACTCTTCTTGCGCTTTCGCACAAACAAAAATTTTGTGTTGGTGTATGCTGTTGAAGGTATGGTGTGAGGCGCCTTCTTATCTTCTTTTTTAATTTGCTTCAACCTACCTACGATAAGCATTTCAATATCAAACCATTATCTATCGCATGCCCTTTATCGCGTAAAAAATCTTTTGAAAAAGGGCTCTCTTTGTTGTGGTATATTGTGAAATTTGTACTATCTTTGCAAACGAAAAACAATACGTTTGAGAAAACTTTTTCCACTAACGAAGAACTAAACTTTTCTAAAATGGGAAACTTTTTAATATTGGCAAAAACGTAAAGTGCTGATAATGAACGGTTGTTTTGTTAAAAACGGGAAACTTTTTGATAAATCTAACATAACGAAATATTCCAAATGGTGGAAATGCAAAACTTTACAATCACCAAGCGCGACGGTTCAAAAGACCGTTTCTCGCTCGACAAAATTATGAACGCCATCATCAAGGCTTTTGAGAGCGTTGGCGAGGGCGTTGACCTGGGCGTGATGTCGAAAATCATCAGCCATATTGATATTCACGAGGGTATCAAGGTAGAGGAAATTCAGAACCAAGTAGAGGAGGCGCTGATGCGTGAAGGCTTCTACAAGGTGGCCAAGTCGTTCATGATATATCGTCAGCAACACACTGAAGATCGTGAGACGCTGCAACGACTGCAGTTCTTAACCGACTATATGGAGGCTGCTAATGCCGCTACAGGTTCTAAATATGATGCCAATGCCAACGTTGAGCACAAAAATATTGCAACGTTGATAGGCGAGCTGCCCAAGTCGAGCTTCATTCGTTTGAACCGTCGTCTGCTTACCGATCGTATCAAGAAGATGTATGACAAGAGCCTCGCCGACGAGTATATCGACTTGCTGACACACCATTTTATATATAAGAACGACGAGACCAGCTTGGCCAACTATTGTGCCTCTATCACCATGTATCCTTGGCTCATCGGTGGCACTACCTCTATTGGCGGCAACTCAACGGCTCCTACAAACCTGAAATCGTTCTGCGGTGGCTTCATCAATATGGTGTTTATGGTCAGCAGTATGCTGTCGGGTGCTTGCGCTACGCCTGAATTCTTGATGTATATGAACTACTTCATTGGTCAGGAGTTTGGTACCGACTACTATACTCGTGCCGATGAGGTGGTTGACATGTCGCTCAAGAAACGCACTATTGATAAGGTGATTACCGACTGCTTTGAGCAGATTGTTTACTCGCTCAACCAGCCCACAGGCGCACGCAACTATCAGGCGGTGTTCTGGAATATCTCTTATTATGATAAGTATTATTTTCAGTCGCTGTTTGAAAACTTCTACTTCCCCGATGGCTCGCAGCCTGATTGGGGTGGCTTGTCATGGTTGCAGAAGCGTTTTATGAAGTGGTTCAACAATGAGCGCACCAAGACAATGCTTACCTTCCCTGTTGAAACCATGGCTATGCTGACCAAGGATGGCGACTGTGTCGATAAGGAGTGGGCCGACTTTGCTGCCGAGATGTATTCAGAGGGTCATAGCTTCTTTACCTATCTGAGCGATAACGCCGACTCGCTGAGCTCTTGCTGCCGTCTGCGTAACGAAATTCAGGACAACGGATTCAGCTATACGCTGGGTGCTGGTGGTGTGAGCACGGGCTCAAAGAGTGTGCTTACCATCAACCTGAACCGTTGCATACAGTATGCTGTAAATAATAAGAAAGATTATAAAGAGTTCTTGGGTCATGTGATTGACCTCTGCCACAAGGTGCAGATGGCGTATAA
>CAKQFW010000181.1 GCA_934230965.1 uncultured Prevotella sp. | reverse complement strand
CAGCGGTTATGGATATTCGCCGCCTTCGGCGACGCTTGTCAGAGAAGATAATCGATTGAAAATGTGTCTATTAAGCACATGCGAAAGTTCAGTTACATTATTTTCACTTTACAAAAGCGGGGAACACAAAAATTATGGTTAACTTTACACGCTGAAATAAAGTAATTGACGTTTTGCATGCCCATGGCGCATGCTGTAATAAACAAACATAGAGAAATGATTATGAACAATTCTTCAACACCCAGCACCCCCACAGGAGGCAACTCCACCCCCTCAACACGCCCCTCAACTGGCAGACAGATACTCGATATTGCGCTGTATCTTGTTATGATGCTGCTGATACAGTTTGTGGTGATGGCGGGCGGAGCAAAGATTTACGCCCTCGTAACAGGTCAGACAAGCATCAACCCGCTGACCAACGCTAACCTGATGGTGGGCCTCACCTTATTATATAGTGTGGTGATGGGCGCCGTGTTTATGACGCTGCGCTGGTCGCCCTTCAGCCGCACCTACATGCAGACACGGCCGTGGGGCGCGCTGACATGGACCGCCCTGCTGGCCTTGGGCAGCATACCCTTGGCCGACGCCATTAGTTCGCTCAGTCACGCCAAGATGCCCCTTGAAGAGCTGCAGCTGCTAACCACTATCGTTATGCACCCGTGGGGCTGGATTGCCGTAGGCGTGCTGGTGCCCATAGCCGAAGAGATGGTGTTTCGTGGCGCCATACTGCGCACCCTGCTGAACCTGTGTGGCCACCGCTGGCGCTGGGGCGCTATTGTGCTGTCGGCCTTGCTCTTTGGTGTGGTGCATGGCAACATGGCACAGATGCTGAACGCCACCCTTATGGGCTGCCTCTTGGGTTGGCTCTACTACCGTTCGGGCAGCATCGCCCCTGGCATTGTGTTTCATATTGTAAACAACAGCGTGGCTGTGCTGCTGGTGCGCATGATGCCTGGCAGCGCCGATATGCAACTGATTGACCTGTTTGCTGGCGACACCCCTCGTCTCATCTTGTTCTTGCTGTGCGCCCTGTGCGTGTTTGTGCCCTCGCTGTGGCAGCTGCGCCAGCGCCTGTAAGCCACCCCAGCCAGCGCCTGTAAGCAGTGGGTTTAATCTTTTTTAATAGAAATAATCGTTACACGTACCGCCGTAGTAGGTCTTTATTTATTAATTTTGCAAAGAGAAGATTACTATACCGACTTTTCACAAACTAACTATTTAATTAGCAAACTGAAATGACAATCAGAAATTACCTGACATCCATCGCAACTACTTTCGCTTTGGGTATGCTCGGCACCACACAGGCAGTGGGCGGCGAGCTAACCAAGTATGTTAACCCCTACATAGGTTCGGGCGGACACGGACACGTGTTTGTAGGCGCCAATGTGCCCTACGGCATGCTGCAGGTAGGCCCCACACAGCCCACCCGCGGATGGGACTGGTGCTCAGGCTATCACTACTCAGACAACGTAATTATTGGCTTCGGCCACACACACCTCAGCGGAACTGGCATTGGCGACCTGGGCGACATAGCCCTCTTGCCCATAGCCAATAAAGAGCAAAAAGAGCTAAAGCTGAGCCACGACAACGAAACCGTGCAACCCGGCTATTATGCCGTAACCGTGGCCGAACCTAACGTTAAGGTAGAGCTCACCACCACCTCGCGCGTAGCCATGCACCGCTATACCTATGGCAGAAACGAGGCCGAGCACCTGTTTGCCGTAGACCTGCAACAGGGCATAGGCTGGGATAAGATGACCGACTGCCTCTTTACCCAAGAAACCGACACGCGCCTTACAGGTATGCGTCGCTCAGAAGGCTGGTCGTCAGACCATCGCTACTACTTCTCGATGGAGTTTTCGCAGCCCGTGCGCATCGTGTCGCGCGACAACTTCAACCGACCCATCATTGCCGTAAAAGCCAGCAACAAGCCACTGCTGGTAAAGGTGGCCCTCTCGCCCATCGACGTGATGGGAGCCAAAGAAAATATGGCCGCCGAGCTGCCGGGCTGGGACTTTGACGCCACCCGCACCGCTGCCGACCAGCAGTGGGATAAGCAATTGGCACGCGCCACGGTAGAAAGCAAAGACAACCGACTGAAGACCATCTTCTACACCGCCATGTATCACTTCATGGTGGCACCGTCGGCCTTCTGCGACGTGAATGGCAACTACCGTGGCCCTGACAGCAAGGTGCACAAGGCCAACTATACCACCTACAGCACCTTCTCGCTGTGGGACACCTATCGCGCCGCCTACCCACTAATGACGCTGATTTGCCCCGATATGCAGGCCGACCTGGCCAAAACCTTTATGAGCATCTATCGCGAGCAAGGCCGCTTGCCCATCTGGCATCTGGCAGGCCGCGAGACCGACTGTATGGTGGGCAGCCCCGGCGTGCCTATCTTGGCCGACATGGTGCTGAAAGGATATGTTGACGACAAGGAGGGCGCTTACGAGGCCCTGAAGCAGTCGATGCTGCGCGAAGAGCGCTCGCTGGGCTTGCTGAAACAGTATGGCTACATACCTTGGGATAAAGAAAAAGATAACGAGACGGTGGCCAAGGCGCTGGAATATTGTCTGGCCGACGCTGGCGTGGCAAAGGTAGCCAAACTGCTGGGCAAGACGGACGATTATGAATACTTCTACAACCGCTCGCAGTCGTATAAGAAATACTTTGATGCCGAAACTTGCTTCATGCGCGCCATTGGCACCGATGGCAAGTTCCGCACACCCTTCAACCCCTTCGACTGCTCGCATCGCACCAACGACTATACCGAGGGCAACGCATGGCAATATACCTTCTTGGTGCCGCACGACGTGCACGGGCTGGTAAGCCTCTTCGGTTCAGAGAAACGTTTCGAAAGCAAGCTCGACTCGCTGTTCGTGGTTGAAGGTTCGCTGGGCGACAACGCTTCGCCCGACGTGAGCGGACTGGTAGGACAATATGCTCAGGGCAACGAGCCCAGCCACCACGTTATATATATGTATAACTATATAGGCAAGCCCTATAAGGCTGCGCCCCTGCTGCGCCGCATGATGACCGAGATGTATACCGACCAGCCCGACGGACTGTCGGGCAACGAAGACGTAGGCCAGATGTCGGCATGGTATGTTATGTCGAGCATGGGTCTGTATCAGGTAGAGCCCTCGGGTGGCAAATTCATCATTGGCTCGCCCGTATTTGATAAAGCCAAGCTGAGTGTTGCTAACGGCAAGACCTTCACCATCAAGGCGTTGAACAACTCGGCCACCAACATGTATGTGCAAAAGGCTCGCCTCAACGGCAAGGCTCTGAACCGCACCTACATTACCTTTAACGAGATAAACGCTGGTGGCACGCTTGAGCTTACCATGGGCGCTAAGCCCTCAAAATGGGGCACTGGCAAGAAAGACAGACCATAAGAAAAGAAATGATCACTAACTAAAACATAGGAGACAAAATCTATGAAGATGAACTTGAGTTCTTCCATCGTGTTGAACAAAATTCCTGAACAGTTCTACCGTCCACGCACAGCTGTCGACAGGTCGGAGATAACTCGTAACGAGAAAATCACTACCGAGATTTTCGCAAAAGTAGATGAAGGCGTGAAGCTCATTGCCAACGCCATTGAAGCCGACATTAAGGCAGCAGAAACAGCAGGACGCGACTGCGTGCTGGGCCTGGGAACAGGACAGAGCCTAACGCCCGTGTTTGAGGAACTGACACGCCGCCATGAGGCCGGACTAAGTTTTGCTAACGTAGTGGTGTTCAACGCCTACGAATATTTTCCCCTGAACGAGGGCTCGAAGAACAGTAGCCTTGTAAAGCTGCACGAGCTGTTCCTCGACAAGGTAGACGTAAAGCCCGAAAACGTGTTCAGCTTCGACGGCACCATCGCACAAAACATGGTGACAGAACACTGCCGCGCCTACGAGAAACAAATTAAGGCACACGGCGGCATCGACATCTTGGTGCTGGGCATTGGCCGACGCGGAAACGTGGCCAGCAACGAACCGGGTAGCGGACTGACCAGCGTGGCTCGACTGGTGCTGACCGACGACATCACACGCAACGAGATGAACATGAGCTTTGTATCGCAAGAGCCCGTGCCACCGTGCTCGGTAACATTAGGTATGAGCAACATACTGAAAGCCAAGAAGATATTTGTTACCGCATGGGGCGACGAGAAGGCCGACATCATACAGAAGATGGTTGAAGGAAACATCTCTGACGACATTCCTGCCACCTTCTTGCAGACACACGCCGATGCCACCGTGGTAACCGACTTGGCCGCCGCCGCTAAACTCACACGCATTGTGCACCCCTGGCTGGTAACACGC
>CAKQFW010000180.1 GCA_934230965.1 uncultured Prevotella sp. | reverse complement strand
CTCTTCAAGTATTCTCATTACTTTTATCCTTTTAATTTAAGTAAAAGTATATCGATAGGCAATATCGTTTTTATTGTTAATATTGATGTGTTCTTTGTTACGAGCAAGCAGCCGAAGGTGTGTTTCAAGATGGAACATATCCTTCCATATACCACTTGTGTCTTGCAAAGATATGCCTTTTTTATTTATTAACCAAATTTATTTATTAAAAAATGTGATTGTAGAAGCATTAAGTTTTGCCATTGGGTAAAGGGCTTCTTCCTAAAAACGAGTGTAGGGCACCGCGTCCCCTTCGTTTTGATAAAATAATAATATTGTGTTTTTAACAATTTAATAATATATTATTGTGTTATCATGCTCGCAATGCTTTGCATTGCTTGCGGTTTTTTATTAACGTTCAATTAATGTTCAATTAATGGACATTAATGTTTATAACATAACGCGCGAAGCGCGAAAATAGATTGTAAATCTACGATAATAATGTTTGTGCCTTCGTTTTACAGGAAGGGGGTGAGCAGATGTGCAAACCATCCTACAAACTTTTTCCAGGGTGTGCGGAAGGTGTTCCAGGTTTGTGGCGTAAGCAGAAACGAGTCGGCTTTATCGCGTTCAAACATCTGTTCCAGCTCGTGGGTGGTGGCGGGGTCGATGATGACGGCGTTTTCTTCATAATCAAAGCGTAGGCTACGCGCGTTTAGGTTAGCGCTGCCCACGGTGCAGAACTTGCCATCAACCATAATAATCTTTGTATGATGAAAGCCGGGCTCATACATCCACACCTCGGCTCCGCGCTTCATCAGCTTGTGCACGTTGTAGAACACGCAGTCGGGGGTGAGGGGTATGTCGCTGTGTGTAGACACCATTATCTGCACCTTTACGCCCCGTTTTAGTGCTTTGTGCAAGCTCTTCTTGAGGTTGTGCGATAGGGTGAAGTAGGGGTTCACAATCTTAATGCTGTCGGTGGCATCGTTGATGGCATCGATGTAAAACTGGCGTATAATCTTATTGGTGGTTCGTGGCTCGCGGTTGATGATGCCCACCATCTTTTTGCCAGCCGTAAGGGTGGTGTCTGGTTTTAGGCCTGTGATATATTCGGCGTTTTTGTAGCCACGATAATACTGTGCGCCATGAATGTTTTCTCCTGTAACCTTCTTCCACATTTTCAAGAAGATGCGTTGCAGGGTGTTTACCTCGCTGCCCTCAATGCGGCAGTGCATATCGCGCCACGAGCCCACCACCTTGGTGCCTTTTATGTAGTAGTCGGCCACGTTCATGCCGCCAGTGTAGGCCATTTTGCCATCAATAACCACTATCTTGCGGTGGTCGCGGTGGAACACATGGTTTATCCACGGAAAGCGCAAGGGGTCGAACTCGTATATCTGTATGCCACGGGCGCGTAAGTTGGTGAGGTGACGTTTCAGCAAAGGCTGGTTGTTTGAGTCGTTGCCGAAGCCATCGAAGAGGGCACGCACCTCAACACCTTGCTGTGCTTTTTCGGCCAAGATGTCGAAGAGCAGCGAGGCGATAGAGTCGTTGCGGAAATTAAAGTATTCGAGATGTACGCTGCTCTTGGCTTGACGTATGGCATGAAACATGTCGTCAAACTTCTCTTGCCCGTTCATGAGCAAGGTTACAGCGTTGTCGGTTGAAAATGTTACACCTTCGGCTCGTAGCTGTCGAACAATGGCCGAGTCGCTACGCAAGGTGGGCTCTACAGAGCTGGTTTGGGCAATTGTTGATACGCTCATGGCCATCATGCCTATATTGCATAGTGTGCAGGCAATGACGGCCATGAGGCGTGATATGTATTTGTTCATTCGTTGCTTGTTATACCATACAGCTGTAGTGGTCGACAACCCCCAATAGGTGGTTCTCTTCGTCGCCTACCAGCACGCTGTGTATCTTGTATTTGTGCATGATACCTTGTATCTCGCTGATTTTTGTTGTGGGGCGCACTATCTTTGGTTGGCGGGTCATAATGTCGCTCACCGTCTTGTCAAAGAACATGGCTTGCCATTTCTCCATGGCACGGCGTATGTCGCCATCGGTAATGAGGCCCACAATGTGCTCGTTTTCAAGGGCTACGCCCATGCCCAGTTTGCCTTTGCTAACGTGAATGATGGCCTCGCCCAGATGCATCTCTTTGGGTATGATGGGCAGGTCGTCGGTGCGCATCACGTCGGCAGCGGTGGTTAGCAGGCGCTTACCCAGCTCGCCTCCAGGATGGAACTGTGCAAAGTCTTTGGGTTTAAAATTGCGCACCACCATCAGTGCCACGGCCAGGGCGTCGCCCATTGATAATACGGCTGTGGTGCTATTTGTGGGGGCCAAGTTGAGGGGGCATGCCTCATGTGCCACAAACACATTGATGTGTATGGTTGAATATTTGGCCAACAGCGAGTGGGGGTTGCCACTCATGCCAATGATAGGTATCTCGTTGTGCAGCAGCATGGGTATGAAGCGCAGCAGCTCGTCGGTTTGTCCCGAGTTGCTGATGGCTATTACCAGGTCGTTGCTGTTTACGGCGCCCAGGTCGCCGTGGTAGGCGTCGAGGGGGTTGAGGAAGAACGACGGTGTGCCTGTGCTCGACAGGGTGGCGGCTATCTTGGCGCCTATGTGTCCGCTTTTGCCTACACCTGTTACCACCACTTTACCCTTGCAGTTGAGTATCATCTCTACAGCCTTGTCAAAGTTGTCGTCGAGTTGTGGTATGAGGTCGAGTATGGCTTTAGCCTCGTCTTCAAGACAGCGTGTGGCATAGAGTCGCACGTTTTTCAGCCGTTCGTTTATTGTATTGTTCATATATACGTGTTGCTTTTTTATTGCAATATTTTCTCAATTAAAGCTTCAAGCTGGTCAAGATACAGCATGTTAGGGCCATCGCTCAAGGCGTGGTCGGGGTCGGGATGCACCTCGAAGAAGTAGCCATTGGCACCAAAGGCTTTGGCGGCCAATGCCATTGAGGGCACGAAGCGACGGTCGCCACTGGTCTTGCCGCCACCTGCTCCGGGGCGCTGCACGCTGTGGGTGCAGTCCATCACCACGGTGGGGGTGATGTTGAGCATGTCGGCTATGTTACGGAAGTCGACTACCAGATTGTTGTAGCCGTATATGTTGCCGCGCTCGGTGAGCCATACCTCTTTGGCTCCTGCCTCGCGCGCTTTCTCAACAGGATATATCATGTCTTGTCCGCTCAAGAATTGGGCTTTCTTGATGTTGATGATGCGTCCGGTCTTTGCTGCGGCCACCAATAGGTCGGTCTGTCGGCAAAGAAAGGCGGGTATCTGTATCACGTCGGCCACCTGTCCGGTGTCGGCTGCTTGCCAACTTTCGTGTATGTCGGTAAGAATTCTCAATCCGTATTTCTGTTTGATGTCGGCTAACATCTGCAAGCCCTTTTCTATACCAGGCCCACGAAACGAGTGTATAGAGGTGCGATTGGCTTTATCAAACGAGGCCTTGAAAATAATGTCGGTGCCCAGCTTTTTGTTGATGGCACACAGGGTTTGGGCTACTGTGTCAAGTAGCGCTTCCGACTCGATAACACAAGGTCCGGCAATAAATATCGGTTGCATATATGCTGTTGTTTTTTAGCGTTATATTAATGTAATAATGCAAAATTAGTGAAAATTAATTTTAGCGCCAAAGTTTTCTATATAATTATTTCGTTTAGGCGTAGCAGTAACGTATATAAACAACGCGCCCTGTAAGGTAAAGAGCAACAATTGATTGCTTTTCGGCCTTACAGGGCGCGCATTATGTGGTGTGGAAAAATATTAGTCGGCTGCCTCAAATTCGCGCAAGAAGCGCATATCGTTTTCTGAGAACATACGCAAGTCGGCTACACGATATTTAAGGTTTGTGATGCGCTCAATGCCCAAACCAAAGGCATAGCCCGTGTAAACCTTGCTATCGATGCCACAGGCTTCAAGCACGTTGGGGTCGACCATACCGCAACCCAAAATCTCTACCCAGCCAGTGTGCTTGCAGAAACCGCAACCCTTGCCGCCACAGATATGGCATGAGATGTCCATCTCGGCGCTGGGCTCGGTGAAGGGGAAATAGCTGGGGCGCAGACGTATCTTGGTGTCGGCACCGAAGAGCTCGCGAGCGAAGGTGAGGAGCACCTGCTTGAGGTCGGTAAACGACACGTTTTTGTCAACATACAAGCCTTCGAGCTGATGGAAGAAGCAGTGGGCACGGGCCGAGATGGCCTCGTTGCGATATACGCGGCCTGGGCAGATGACGCGGATGGGCGGCTGCTGCTTTTCCATGATGCGGCTTTGGTCGTTTGAGGTGTGCGAGCGCAAGAGGATGTTCTTGGTCACATCGTTG
>CAKQFW010000179.1 GCA_934230965.1 uncultured Prevotella sp. | reverse complement strand
CAGTGCGCTCTTATGCAGGAACCATTAAGCAATATACACTCTATTGCTTAATATATCCCGAGTTTAAGACCGTGACGGTGAATGGTGTGAAGGGTGTGCTCTCGCGCGATGCCTTTAACCAAGACCGCCAGATATACACCTTTACGTTGCCCGCTGGCACCGATGTTGCTAATGCAAAGATTGAATATACCCTTGATGGCACTGGCACCTTTATGATTGATGGTAACGAGGTGGCTTCGGGCACCACCACCAATCTTGCTGCTGATAAGCTCAGCATTGAGCGCACTTCAGGCGCTAATGCTCAGGCCAAGGCAGTGTCGAACGTTGAGTTTGTCTTCAAATTTCAATAATTGATCTCGCATGCCTTTGGCATGCTGATGGTAAAAAGTTGACGAGTTGACGAGTTGACGAGTAAACGAGCTGTTTGCTTTTACAACTCAAACTTCTTATAACAACTTTGATAAGTATGAGTAGCAGCTTGTCTACTCGTCAACTTGTCAACTTGTCAACTCGTCAACTCGTCAACTAAAAAAACAATATATCTATGCGTCGCACTTTACTTCTCGCTCTTACCTCTCTCACCTTGTTAAGTATGCCCAGCGCTACGTTGGCCGCCCGCCACGAACCCTACAAAGGGTCGCGCATATTTTGGGACAATGCCACTCGCAAAACCGTATTTTCAAGTGGTGGTTATGCTCGTATCATCCAGCTAAAAGATGGTAGGCTCATGGCCACATGCGAGCGTAATGGCATTGTGATAGCCTTCAGTACAGATAAGGGCAGCACATGGTCGTCGCCCACCACTATTGTGCACAATACGAACAATGTGCCCAACTGTGTGCCCGACCTCGTTCAGCTGTCTGATGGCACCATCGTTGTGGGCTACAACCCTCGCCCCAACACCCCTTATACCGCCGACCGCCGCTTCGGCATACGCTGCAAGCGTAGCACCGACAACGGCAAAACCTGGAGCGACGAGATATTTGTAAACGACGCCTCATACACCTTTAGCGATGGCTGTTGGGAGCCCTCGTTCCTTGAATTGCCTTCGGGCGAGCTTCAACTTTATTTTGCCGACGAGGGGCCCTACACCACGTCGGGCGAGCAGCAAATATCAATGTGTCGCTCTTTCGACCAAGGACAAACCTGGACGGCCGCGCAAAAGGTGTCGTTTCGTGCCAACAGTCGCGATGGCATGCCATCGGCCATCATCTTAAACGATGGCAAAACCATTGCCTTGGCTTTTGAAGACAACGGCTGGGCGGGGGTAAACAACTTTATCCCCACGGTGGTAACATGCCCTCTGGCCACTAACTGGAATAACTATTGGGTTGACGCTAACAGCCAGTATCGCTGGAAAGCCGTCAACTACGATTATAGTCCGCTATATCGTGGCGGAGCCCCTTATCTTAGAAAACTTCCTTGGGGCGAAACTATTATCTCGCATCAAGGCGAAAATGGCAATGGTGCCGATATGTCGAAACAGCAAATGTGGGTATATGTAGGTAATGAGCAAGCCAAAGACTTTAAGGCTATGAGCGAACCCTTTGGCGCAGACAACTCGTTGTGGAACTCATTGGCCGTTATCGATACAGGCACCGTTGTGGCCGTGGGAGGTATGAACGGCCGCATTGATATGATAAAAGGCCGTGCCGTGCGACAGCTTGAGGCCCCCTATGCTCACCCCACCATCGATGGCAAACAAACCTCTAAAGAGGGCTACGGTATGGCCAACGCCACGCAGCTGCTCTTGGGCCATAGCGCTAACAAGGTGCGTTTTACCGCCGACTTTGCTTACGACGACGATGCCCTCTACTTCACCACGCGCGTGTCAGACAACACCCAGAACCCTCTGCCCTCGTCGTATGGCGATGGTGTAACCCTCTTTCTCGATGCTGACTATGCCTCTGACGAGCAGCCCGTCGACAACATTCACCGCCTGTTCTTCCGCCTCGATGGTGGCGTGGTGGCCTATAAGGGTAGCAATGAAAAGCGCCGCTGGATGGCAAACAAGGTTGAAAATGTGCGCAGTGTGATAACCCGCGCCAACAAATATTATATTATTGAGGCCGCCATACCCTGGAGTGCGCTGGGCTTTACCACGCCCCCTGTTGACAAGCTGATGCGTGCCAATGTGATGCTGCACGACAACCGCGATGGCAGCAACAATGTGGTTTACGACATGATGCCCGACGCCCAGCGCGATGCCTCATGGACATGGATTGACTTTGTGCTACGCCCTAACCCTAATGCCACCCTGGTAAACACGGTTTCGGCCACACCACAGGTCAGTGTAACCCTTAGTGGTTCAAACATAATGGTTTATGGCCCCGTGGCCAAGACCACCGTTTACACCGTTGCTGGCAGCATGGTGGGCCAATATACCACCGCCTCGTTTGCCAAGCCCACTGCCAAGGGCGTATATCTGTTAAGCCTGGCGCTGAAGGATGGCAAGGTGGTAACACGTAAAATTAGTGTGAAATAAAACAGCACACACAGAAGGCTATCAGTGGCAAACCTCTGTTGTATAAACAAAACCTCTCTTTGTATACTTTACATAGAACCGATTTATACAAAACCTACAATTATGAATACTCAGCTAAAAACCCTACGTCCCAACCATATAAAGCAGCGCTTGCTGTCGATGTCCTCGGTGGCATTGCCCCTCGTATCGGTGGCTTTCGCGCTGAATGTGGCCACGGCCGAGGCACAAACATACACTAACCCCGTTATCCCAGGCATTGCCGATGCCGGATGTATGAAGTATGCGGGCCAGTATTATCTGGGCGGCGTGGCTACCTATGGCGACTTCTTCATCAGTTCTGACCTCGTAAACTGGGGAAAGCGTGTGCATGTGTTCGACCTTGACAACCAGTGGACCCATGGCACAGGTGCTAAGAACAACCAGATACATGCCGACGATATATCATACAGTGGCGGACAGTTTCATCTGCTCTTCAGTGCCAACTATTGGGGGCAAGACAAGCACATTGTGCACATTACCCATGCTGTATCGCCCACGGTAGAGGGCCCTTACCGCGAGGTGCGCTCTGACCAGTGGTTTGAAAACCGTATCGACCCCATGGTGTTTCGCGACGACGATGGCCGCCTCTATCTATATATGGTAAAGTTTACCGATGGCAACACCATTTGGGGGCGCCCCATGAACCCCGACTTTACGTTCAGCGGCGATGCCGTGCAGCAGTTTAGTTCGCAGCCCGGTACATGGGAGACATACGATAACCGCGTAGCCGAAGGCCCCTTCGTCATAAAATATCGTGATCGTTATTATATGATGTATAACGCTAACCACACGTCGCCCTCGTTTGGCAACTATCGGTTGGGCGTGTGCGAGGCCAGCACACCCTTGGGCTTTGGCCCTGGCGGCAAGTATAGTGGGCCTGTGGTGGGCCCCAACACCGAGCCCATTGACGACACCCACGCTAACCTGTTGCATTATGGTTCTGGCCAATGGCAGCCCCTCACCACCCACCGCACCGATAACCAGGCCAGCGCCACGGGCCAAGAAATGCAGTTTAACCTTGCCTCGGTGCCCACAGGCAACGTTTATCTTAAAATTGTGCAGCGCGGTGGCGTAGGCGTAAAACTGAATGGCTATGCCATTAATGCCAATAACACTTCCGACTATAAGTTATACCCCATCAACCACAATTGGTTAAAGAAAGGCCAAAACACCCTCGTTATTGAGCCTTCGCACGATGGCAAGGGTGTGCTATCGTCGATAGCCCTTTACGATTTTGGCACCCAAACGGCCGACGACCTGCTCGTTACCCCTGGTCAGCCTAATATTGTGCGTGGCCCCAATGGGTGGGAGTGGTGGCTCGTATATATGGCCAATGCCGGATGGCAGCGCAGCCAATATATTGACCGCATACACTTTAGCAATGGCCGAATGGTGGTCGATGGCATCACAGGCCCGCACACCCCTGGCTTTCATCCCGCACCCGCCAAGCCACAATATGCGGGCAACAGCCTCAGCGACATACCCTTTGGTGCCGACGCCTTCCTCTTAGAACTTACCATGCAGTCGGCCCAAGCCCAGCAAGGCATCGTGATAGGCAATAGCACCATCTTGCTGCCCGACAGCATGGCCAGCAACGTATCGCACGAGTGGCGCATAGAGAAGAACCACAACCTGCTCGCGGTGTGGGTAGACCAAGTATTGGTGGCCAAACACCAGCGCATCGGCGCCACCGATAACAAGGTGTCGTTGTATGGCAACAGCGCCGACTATCGTATCGAGTATGCTGCTTATAACGAGGGCTTTGACGAGTATGGACCCCACTTCAGTGGCTGGGGCACACTAACGGCTGGCGCTCAGGGCCTGAACCTCGCCCAAGGCACGTGGCTCAAGGC
>CAKQFW010000178.1 GCA_934230965.1 uncultured Prevotella sp. | reverse complement strand
TCGCACTCACCACCGCAGAACGCGCCACCATGGCACACCGCACAGGCTGGTATCAGGCTGTGTCTCCCGGCGAATTGGAAGACTTCTACTCACCCATAGGCGAACGCAACCACTACACCTTCGTATCAACATTCGGCAACTGCGACCGCATTTGGGCGTCGCGCGTAAAAAACGGAATGTACAATAGTCTGCCTACAATAGAACCTTTCACTGGCTCACGCTGCTATGTTGATGCACAAGCACTGCACCCCATACGCGCGAAGATGGGCAAAGACTACATGAAAAACGCTGTCGTAGGCACCACTGCCGCCAAGAAAATAGCGGGCGAAGATAAAAAGAAAGCCAAGAAGAAAGGCTCCGACATCGTGAAGAAAGGTGTGAAAGGGCTTCTGAACATTATGAAATAAAACTCCCCGAAAAGCATAAGAAGGAAACCTAACAACGGTTTCCAGTAGGTGTTCAAAATTTATTTAAATGTATTTTGAACACCTACTTACATTAAAGATTATCAACTTTGCATCGGTCATGAGCAATATTGCCACATCGCTCATGATTCGATGCAAACTTATACACCCAAAATCCGCAACGACGTCCTTCAACGTCCTTCTTGCGTGTAAACGTCCTCTCGTTACTTAATTTTCCTTAATTTATCTCTCTATACCTTTCTTCTATCTTATATTTTATCTACTTTTGTGTTTGAAATCTATACATACACAATCTAACAACATCATTAACAATATATTATTCTCACTTTTAATTATTCTCACTTAATTTAAACAATTATTCTATGAGAAAACCTTTTATCACGCTTGCCCTGTTCCTACCGCTTTCGGTCATGGCACAGGTTTTCAACGTTCAGAGCGTTGAGCAAGTAACATTGCCCAGTGGCAGTGAAATGGTTGCCGACATCAGTCCTGACGGCAACAGCCTGTTATTGACCACAGGTAACAACCGAGGGCTGAAAAGTTACAACCTTTCTTCAGGCAGCACCATTGTGCTGAGCGAGAACGAGGGTGCTGGCTATGGTGCTTGCTACGCTCCCAGTGGCAACGCTGTCATGTTCCGCGAGACCTCTTACACCCGTCGTCATCTGCGCATGACGTCGCTGCACAGCATCGACCTTAACACCAAGAAAAAGGTTGAGCTTCAGGCTGCCACACGCAATCTGCAAGGCGTGCGCCTCACAGCCAATGGCGCCACCGTGATTAACAAAGGCAAGGTAAGAGCCAAGGCTATCAATGGCAAAAAGACCAAGGCCCAGCCCGTGCTTAGCATTAACAACCAGCAGCTTATGCTCACCGCCAATGGCAAGACCAAGGTGTTCTCGCCCAATGGCACCGAGTATAGCTACATTTGGCCCTCAATCTCTCCCGACGGTCAGAAAGCCCTGTATTATGTTTGTGGCGTAGGCGCCTTTGTTTGCGACCTTAACGGCCAAAATGTTAAGAGCTTAGGCATCTTGCGCGCACCCAAATGGTACGACAACAACACCGTGGTGGGCATGAACGACGAAGACGATGGCACCGTGGTAACCGCTTCGGCCATCATCGCCACCACCCTCGATGGCACTACACAAACCCTTACCACCAACTCGGTGATAGCCCAATTCCCCAAGCCTGCTGCTCAGGCTGGCAAGATTGTCTTCACCACCCCCGAGGGCAAAGCTTATATTATTAACCTTTCTAAATAGTCATGACCATGAAAAGAATGTTACTTCTCGGTGCGGCCATGGCTGCAACCTTTATGTCGGTAGGCAACGTTCAGGCCCAAAGCAAGAAGACTGCCGACGAACTGCGTGTTTACATCAACCCAGGTCACGGCTCATGGGGGCCTAACGACCGCCCCTGTGCCACCATCCCTTACCCCGCTCTTGAAACGGGTCGCCCCGACACGTTGGGCTTCTACGAGACAAACACCAACCTCTGGAAGTGTCTTGAACTGGGTAGCACCCTTGAACGCATGGGCGTGAAAGGCGAAAACATCATCTTCTCGCGCCGTAAAAATGGCCCGTACCCTTATGTAAAGGGCGCTGCTGATGAGGATAAGTATAACCGCTCGCTGTCAGAGATTTGCGAAGAGGTCGACGCCAACAATATGGATATGTTTATCTCTATCCACTCTAACGCAGCCTCTGAAGGCTCTAACACCAACTATCCCGTCTACATCTATCGTGGCACCGATACTGAAGACTATGCTCCTGGTAGCAAAGCAATGGCCACAACCAACTGGAAACATCACTGGGAAAGTGTGCTCGACCCACAGAGCTACTACGGTATAGACAAACCCAACGTTCGTGGCGACATATCGTTCTACGGTAGTTCAAGCACACGCCACGGCACCAAAGGCGACTATACAGGCTATCTGGGCGTATTGAAGCATGGCGTACCAGGCTTCTTGCTCGAGGGCTTCTTCCATACCTATCAGCCGTCGCGCCACCGCGCACTCAACCAAGATTGGTGCCGACAAGAAGGCATACGCGTGGCACGTGGCGTATGCGAGTATTTCGGCCTCAAGCCCGAAACCAAAGGCTACATCATGGGTACCGTGAAAGACCTGCATGAAAAGATTGTGAACAACCTCTACCACTATGCTCCCAAGACCGACGACCAGTGGCTGCCTATCAATGGCGCCAAGGTAAACCTGTTGAAAGATGGCACCGTAGTGAAGACCTATCAGGTAGATGACAACTATAACGGCATCTTCGTCTTCAACGACCTCCAGCCTGGCAAGTACACCTTCCAAGTAGAGAAAGAGGGCTACAAGCCCTTGTTTGGCGACGACGACATTACCGTTGAGGTAAAGGCCAACGAAACCTCGTATGCACAGTTACACGTCGAGGCGACCAACTATGAGCCTCCTGTTGTGCTCTACCACAACTACGACGAGCCCGCCCTCGATGGCATGACGCTCGCTCCCACACAGCTCGAGTTTGCACAAGAGTCGGCCACACTCACCCTTGAGGGCACCGTGAAGCGTATGCTGGTGCGTGGCGACTCTACCGTTGTTTTGACCAACGATGCAAAGACGCCACACCTCTATCTTATCAGAAACAAGACACGCACTATTGAGAAAGAGCTTTCTGTAGAAGGATTGGCCGAAGGCAGCGCCGACGACCTTGGCTTCTACTCAAGCCTCAACGACATTGCCTTCACGGCCGATGGCAAGCTGGTAGGCATCAACAGCGTGCGTACACAGTTTGACGATACAAAGGTTGAAGATGGCTACAAGCGCGGACAGCTGAACGTGTATATATGGAACTCGTTCGACGAGGCTCCCAAGACATGGTTCACCACACAGCACTCATGCAACTTCTACCGTGCCGACATGGGTCGTGGTTTGACCGTAAATGGTGCTTCAGACGATTGTCAGGTGGTTACCACAGGCACCACATCAGGCTCAAGCAAAGCACTGCGCTTCCTTATCATGACCGTGGCTGAAGGCAAACTCTCTACCACCAGCTTCCGTGGCTCGTCTAAGGGCCAAACCTTTGGTGAGAAATGCCAAGGCGCTGATATGCAACTGATGGTATCACCCCGCACCGACGACAACTTTGTTATCGATGGCGAGGTAGGCCTCCCCTTAGAATTTACCATGACCGAGGGCGCTGCCGCTTCTGATGCCGAGGTAGTGAGCAAGTGTGGCGACGCTGTAGATGCAGCAGCACATGGCATACAGTTCTTCAAGTATGCTGGCCACCAGTTTATGGTAACACCGTTCTTGCAAGACGAGAAGGTGAGTGGCGTGCGTCTGTTCGATATTACCGAGGGTCTGAACAAGGCCACACTGGTGAAGAGCGAAACCACCACACTGGCCGATGCCGATGCCACCACTACCATGGCGGCTGGCGCTAATGCCACCACTAAGGGCATAAGCCTCTACCTGTTGCACGGCAACACCTTCACCACCTTCACCACCGAAGGCGTTACACAGCCCGTTGTAAAGAACATCTATGCTTACGATCTGCGCAGCGTGCGCGAGAGCGACAACTCTTACACCCTGACCTTCAAGGCCAACGATAATGCTACCGATGCGGCCATCATCTTTACCGATGCCGAGGGCAACGAAAAGGGCAGCAAGACTATCGACGTGAAAGAGGGCGAGAACAAGTTTAACATCTCTCAAGACGAGCTGCCGGGCACCGTGGGCACAACGCTCAACTGGGCTGTACGTCTGCGTGGCGAAGCCGTAACAAAGATAACTAAGGTATATGCCGACAAAGATGCATACAGCGGCTACTTAAGCGGAAACGCTGTCATCACAACACCCGAGTCGCCTTACTTTGGCTACATCTACGTCAACTACCGCGGAGGCAAAGGCAATGCCGCCAACGGCATCTATGCTTACGACCAAACCTTCAACCGCGTAAACAATGCGCCCTACCGTG
>CAKQFW010000177.1 GCA_934230965.1 uncultured Prevotella sp. | reverse complement strand
GCCATGACGCTCTTGCCCGCAAGGTCAGCCATGGAGGCGATGCCGGAGTCGGCCTTTACGACAAGGACGATGCTGTTGTCGACATAGGGATCGGACCAGGTGTACTCATCCTCGCGGCCGGTGTAGGTGAAGCCGTTCCAGATGCAGTTGATGTTGCCGGCGGCAAGCTCGGCGTCCTTGGAGTCCCAATTGATGGCGACGGCCTCAAACTCCCAGCCGTAGGAGTCGTCACGGTCAATAAACACGCCACGGTCAGGCTCATCTTGTGTTACAGAGGCTACGCGTTCCCATCCCAACTGTTGGCCTTCGCCCGTATCCATATTCTGCACCAATTGTAATGCGGTTTCGCCCTTAATGGTGTTCACCCACAAAGGCAAAGGATAGTCTTTCAACGACACATGAGTGCCCCAAAAGCCACCTGCGTTTAGAAACCTTTTCGTCTTCACATTATATATAAAGAGAATTTTGCTCACGTCTTCCTCATTAAATTCTCCTACTTTTACTGCAAGAGCTTTGATATCATCATAGGTCAGACCCATGATGTCATCAATGCCTTTAATACTTGTTGCGCCCGTAACAATGCCAGTGTTGCCTTCATCACCACTATTGTTTACAGTGGCGACAAACGGGTTCTTTACTAAAGGTGCAGCGTTGATTGTTGCTGGTGCCGTGGCGGCTACGAGCAACGCAATGGCCATACGTCGGTTTACGGCCGAAAATAGATTTAAGCTAATCATTTTCATCTCATTATTTAGTTTAGTTTTGTTAAATACAGCAAGCCTACAGTTACACCTATATGGCATAATTGTAACATAACGTTTTTGTTGGATTATTCTAATTTACAGTTTCGCAAGTGTTGGTTTTGCGATATTTATTCTTCTCATTTGCCATTAACACATTGTGTAGTTAGGCCGTCATCGTTTTTGTATTCGTTGCGCATCTCGCGCTGTATTTGTTTTGCAAATATATGCATTTAATCGGAGAAAACGCGTTTTTGCGCTTTCTCCGCTCAAATATTTTTTATTCTTTAACAGTATTAGTCTTTATCGTCGGCTTTATCATCAACCTTATCTTCGGCCTTGTCCTCAACCTTGTCTTCGGCCTTGTCGTTAGCCTCTTCTGTGGTTGTTTCACCTGCTTCCTCGGCAGGCAGCAAGCCAGCCTTTACAGCCGCGCTACGCACCATTGCAATCTTTATGGTATGAATAGCCTCAACCACACCATACAGCAACATGCACCACCCTATCACAAAGATGGGAGCGCTGGCAATGGCCGAAGGGAAAAACAGAGCCACAATGCCCACAAAGAAGATAACCGTAGGCATAATCCAGAAATACAAACCTATGTACGCCAGCCTACGAGCGGCCACCAATACCACAAACTGGTTTAGGGCGCCCAAGATAAGCAAGGCCGACAATATATATACTAAGAAATGCACAAAGGTGTTGGGCATCAAGGCCAGCAGCAAGCCCAGTATCACGCTGCCTATGCCCACAATGGGGAAAGCGGGCTTTATGGCTGTAAGCTGGCGACCTTGGGCGTCAAACACCTTGGGAGCATCGGTCTGCCTAATGGCGTTAAAATAAACGATGCACGATATTACGCCCGACAGCAAGAACAGCGCACCTATGGCCACCGTCATCCACTGCACAGTTTGCTCGCGATATTTTATTAGCAACGCGCCCACTATCACAGCGCATAGTGCACGCAAAAGAGATGTCTTTGTTGTATTCATATCACACATATTTATATTATACATTATACAATGCAAACTTACACATTATTGAACACAAAAGCAAGCCGAACCGAAAAAAAATGGTACATTCTTATTATTTTAATATTTAAAACCATGCTGAGTTAAAGAAAAATATGTATATTTGCAAATATTAATGAAGAATAAGTGTTCATTGGCACATCACCACTCCTGAAAACAGTAGGGCCACAAAGCACTGCTCTCACCTAATTATAATATAATGCACAAAAACATCAATATTTCTTCCCGAAATTAAACAAAACCAAATTAAAGCGAATATGAAAAAAGACATCTCGGCCACTAAAATGGCGTCATGCCTCTTAGGCATCGGTCTTATGCTGACTGGCTATAGTTGCACAGACAGCAATTTCGACCTTTCCGACATCGATACCACCATTGGTATCGGCGGCGATTCGTTGGCAATACCTGTCAGCAGTACTGAAGACATTAAGCTCGACGACATTCTTGAGCTCGACAACAGCGACCTCATCAGCACCGAGGCCAATGGCGACTATGTGTTTAAGAAAGAGGGCGAAGCCGTAACCCCCGCTCGCCCACAGGTTGACGAGGTGGTTATTACCAACCAGCGCACCACCAACAACGACCTGATGATTGCTGTAAACACATCAGCCGGAGCACGCCCCCATGCTGGCAAACCCGCCCGTGCTTTTGCCTTGCAAACCGTTGAAGGCACCGTGCTTAGCTTCAATTATAAGAGCGAAGTGCACAACGACATTAAAGACATTACCTCGGCCAATGTTGATGCCGACCTGAACATCAGCGTGGTGTTCTCTGACGAACTGAAGCGCATTGTCAATTCGTTTAAGAGCATGACGCTGGAAATGCCGTCGTACATGACCTTCGGCAAGGCCACCTCCACACCAGCCTACACCTCGTTTGATGGGCATAAACTCACCCTTACCAACGTGAGCACCACCCGCAACATCAGCATCAAGGCTAAGATGAGCAAGCTGGCCTTTGGCAAGGCCGTAGCCGCTGGCAACAGGCTGGTATTTGACAAGGCCACGCAGCAGGTAACCCTTGAGGGCGACATCAAGGTGAAGGTATCGTTCGACGACATCAACCTCGTAAGCGTTGACCCCTCAAAGTGCTACATTCGCACACAGATGACCATGGACAAAATTACGGTAACAGGTGCCGAAGGAAAATTTGACCCCAACATCGAATTGTCTGAACTGGGCGAGGTAACCATTAACAGCGTGCCCGACTTCTTGACCGACGAAGACGTAAAGATTAATCTGCACAACCCCATGATTGATCTCGACATTGACAACAACATGAACGTTGAGGGAAAAATTAACGGCACCATCACCGCCTACGACGACAAAAACAACGTTACCGCAAAGGTGGTTCTTCCTGCCCTCACCGTGCATCCCAGCGCTACCGATGGCGTAAACACCACCACCCGTCTGCGCATATGCAAGAACGACAGCTACAACCCCGACAACCGCGAGCTGGTTATCGTGCCCAACCTGTCTGACTTGCTGACACGCATACCCAAGCGCCTGACCTTTACCGCCGACGTGAAAGCTAACAGCGACCGCGTAAGCACCATCTCTCTGGGCAACCATACCAACTACTGTATCGCCCCCAGCTACGCCATCACCGCACCGCTGGCCTTTGACAAGGGCGCACAAATAGTGTATCGCGACACTTTGGACGGCTGGAGCGATGATATTAAAGACTATGAGATGACAAAGGGCGCCTTTGTAAAAATGACCGCTAAGGTAAGCAACAGCGTGCCCGCTAACCTGTCGGTAAGCGCCTACGCCATCGACAGCAATAAGAAAGAAGTGAGCAAAGACCGCATCCTCGTTGAGGTATTGAACAGCGTGAAGGGCTCGGCCGACGGCACCACACCCGTGGTATCACCGTTAGAGATACGCATCTATGAGAAGACAACGGGTGCCCTGAAGACCATCGACGGACTGGTTCTGAAGGTAGAGGCCGCTGCTGGCGAAGGCAACGATGCCATCGTGGGCAAGACCATCAACGCACAAACGCAAACCCTAAAGGTGAACGACATCGTCATCAAACTGTACGGACGTGTTGTAGCCGACTTGAACTAAACCTTTCTTAGCAACAACATCATTATGAAACGATTAGGAAAATATATTCTGGCAGCTATCGTCACCGCTTCTTGTGGGGCTGCCTCAGCACAGACCTTCAATTCGGCCTACTTCACCGACGACTTTAAGTTCCGCCACACCCTGAACCCCGCGTTTGGCAATGAGCAGAACTATTTCTCGCTGCCCGCACTGGGCAATATTAGTGCAAACATGCACGGCAATTTCGGCGTGGGCGACGTCATCTTAGACAACCCCATGTACGGACAGGGCAGCACAAAGAAGAAAACCACGTTTATGAACCCCTACATCTCTACCAGCGAGGCGCTAAAGGGCTTCAGCACAGGCAATAACCGCCTCACAGGCGATGTCGACATCACCTTGCTCTCGGCAGGTTTCAAGGGGTTCGGTGGTTACAACACCTTCGAGGTGGGCGTGCGCTCTACCTTTGGCATGGTGCTTCCCTATGAGCTGTTCGAGTTTGCTAAGAACACGGGCAACCAAACCTACAACATAGGCGACATCTCGGCCAACGCCATGGCCTATGC
>CAKQFW010000176.1 GCA_934230965.1 uncultured Prevotella sp. | reverse complement strand
CGGTATTACCATCACAAGTGATAAACTTTTTTTCTTTAGCCATTTTGTTTATAAATAAAATGTTAGTGTATGTTTCGTTTTTAATATACAAAGCCGAAAAGCCAAAGGGGTATATGACCATCTTGCGACGTCTCGGTGCCATATTGGGCATAGAGGGTGTCAGAGGCCGTGCGCATGCGATGTTGCGAATGTGCCGGACAAATGCGGAACTTGCGTTTTCCATCCACTACATAGCATCCGTCTTTGCTACCCTGACTAATGGTGTGGTCTTTCCAAAGCGAATTAACAAAGTATGTTTCCATTATCTCTTGACGCTCATACGTAATGGGATAAATCGAATACATCATGTTCGGATTGTGCATCATCACCTTGGCAGGCTTCTTCGGAAACTCATCACCCACATGATAAAGGATGTTGATAAGACGAGCATCGGCCAGATATTTAATATAATTCATCACCGTGGCACGGCTCGTTTCTATCTCTGCTGCCAGATTACTGATGTTAGGAGCCTTGGGGCCCTCCATGGCCAACAGATAAAAGAGTTTCTTTATCTTTGAAAGATATTTCAGTTCTATTTGTTTTATCAGCAAGATGTCTACCTCGGTCATCGAATTCATTGCTTCTAACAAATGCTCTTGAAAGTTACCATGCTCCAAGAAGAAGGGGTAGAAACCATGATGAAGATAATGCTGAAAATGCTCTGCCGGACTCACCTTGCTCAGCACATCACGCACAATCTGGTCGTGATAGCGCAAAATGTCGTCAAGCTTATAGGTGGGAAAGCGTATGCCTGTTTGAAGGGTGAGATACTCTCTAAACGAGAAACCACGAAGATAATAACGCTGCACAATGTCGCTCAGCTCAGGGGTGTCTTCACGCATACGCATCACCGTAGAACTGGTAAACACAATCTTTAAGCCGGGCAAGGTGTCGTAACATTTACGTAGCTCCCTACTCCAATGTGGCTGTTTGAACACTTGGTCAATCAGCAACGTTCTACCACCCTGACGATAGAAATTGGTAGCAAACTCAACAATGCTGTGCTGCTGAAAATAAAAGTTGTTCATATTTACATACAAGCACTGTCGGTTTCGTATATCAAAATGTTCTTTTGCATACTGGAGCAAGAACGTGGTCTTACCTACACCACGGGTGCCCTTTATGCATATCATACGGTCGCTCCAGTCAATCTCATCCATCAAGATGCGTCTGACTGGCGCTGTGGTGTGTTCCACCAGATAGGCATGCGTATTAAAGAAAGACTCCATGTTGCTCTTTTACGTTCGGTTTCTATTCGCAGTAAGGTGTCTCTTTTGCAGTGAACAAAGCCACCACACACACTTTTACGGCATTATTACTGCAAAGTTAATACTTTTTTTCAGATGTGCAAACCCTCTATTGCAAAAATATATAAAAAAGTAGTAGGCAACGATAATGCCGCAAAAAAAGAACTAACAAGGCTGAACGGGAGCCGAAAAGCACCATATAACCAAGTGTAACAGAAATGTAACACATGTTTAAATCTACTGTAATATTAACAGGATAATTTTGTAGCGTGAAAGAAAGAAGAAGCACGTTACGTCAATAACAATGACAATAACAATAACGATACGCTATAATATAAATAAGGTGTATAGCAGCTCTTCCTTTCAAACATAAAACAAGTGTATATAAACAACATCACAATAAGTAACAATACAACAAGATAAAACAAGTAAATAATAATATTAAAACAAAAGAGAATGGAAACAATTTATTTTTGCATCGTCTTATTTCTGCTTTGCCTCGCAGTATTCGATCTGTTTGTAGGCGTTAGCAATGATGCAGTGAATTTTCTCAACAGTGCCATCGGGGCTCGAGTAGCAAAGTTGCGCACAGTGCTCATCATCGCCTCGGTGGGCGTGGCGCTCGGTGCCGTAATGAGTACGGGCATGATGGACGTAGCCCGACATGGTATCATGAACCCTACCCGCTTCTCCTATGAAGAGGTAATGACCATCTTCTTGGCAGTCATGGTTACCGATGTCATTGTGCTCGACATGTTCAACACGCTCGGCATGCCTACCTCTACCACCGTATCGTTGGTGTTCGAATTGTTAGGCGGTACCTTCGCGTTAGCAACAGTAAAAATCATTGGCGACGAGACACTTGCCTACACCGATCTGCTCAACTCTGACAAGGCTTTAAGCGTTATCATCGCCATCTTCGTCAGCGTGGCTATAGCCTTTGTCTTCGGTATCATCGTGCAGTGGATATCACGTTTGCTGTTCACCTTCGCCTATCGCAAACACATGCGCATCGGCGCTGCCCTGTTTGGTGGCGTGGCCTCTACCGCCCTGGCCTACTTCATCTTCCTGAAAGGCATCGGTGGCTCAAGATACATCTCTGAAGATGTGCGCACATGGATTGATGTGAACACCCACATGCTGTTGCTCTGCACATTTGTGGTAACAACCATACTGATGGAGGTGCTGCACCTGCTGAAGGTGAATGTGTTCCGCCTGGTAGTGCTTATGGGCACATTCGCTCTGGCCATGGCATTTGCAGGTAACGACCTTGTCAACTTTATCGGTGTGCCCTTGGCAGGCCTCGACTCATGGCACGACTTCTCTATGAACGCCAATGGTGCTTCACCCTCATCTTATTTGATGACGAGCTTGATGGAAAGTGCCAAGACGCCTCCCTTCTATCTCATGGTTGCTGGCATCATCATGATTATTGCCATGGCCACCTCAAAGAAGGCGCAAAACGTTATCAAAACCAGCGTCGACCTGGCACGACAAGACGAGGGCGACGAAATGTTCGGCTCATCAAAAGCCGCACGCAGCATCGTACGAGCTACACAAGAGAGCGCTTCTTTCGTAGGACAATGGATGCCACAACGCCTGTCGGCATGGATTGACAGCCGCTTCAACAAACAAGATGCTGAATTGCCCGACGGTGCCGCCTTCGACGTGGTACGCGCTGCTGTAAACCTCGTATTGGCCGCTATGCTGATCACAGCCGGTACCAACTGGGGTCTGCCCCTTTCTACCACATACGTTACCTTCATGGTAGCTATGGGTTCAAGCCTTGCCGACCGCGCATGGAGTCGCGAGAGCGCTGTATTCCGCGTTACAGGCGTGTTGAGCGTTATCGGCGGATGGTTTATCACTGCTGGCGTAGCCTTCGGTGCCTGTGCCATCGTCTGCCTCTTGATGTTCTTCGGTGGCATTATTGCCAAACTGCTCTTCATAGCACTGGTGGTGTTCATGCTCATACACTCACAGCGCGCTTACAAGAAGAAAACAGCAGCCGAAGGTAAGGAGAATGTGTTCCGCCTCATGATGCGAACAAAAGACCCCGAGATTGTATGGGACTTGCTCACAAAGCACGTAAGCCGCACACAGAGCTTCGTTACACACTTTGTGCTCGAACAGTTCCTCGCCATCACTGCTGGCTTTGAAAACGAAAAGCCCAGTATGCTGAGAAAGGCTGATCGCGAACTGAGAAGCGAACGCGACGAACTAAAGAAATATCGTCGTCAAGAACTGCTGGCCTTGCGCCGCGTACCTACCAGCATCGCCATCGAGCGCAACACTTGGTTCCACCTCGGCATCAACTCTTCTGAACAGTACATCTACTGTCTTCGTCGTATGCTCGACCCTGTAAAAGAACATGTTGATAACAGCTTTAACCCGCTGCCAGCAACCTATATCAACGAATATAAAGGCATGAAAGATCGTATCTGCGAACTAATGAAGCAAACAGAAAGTATGATTTCTACAAGACGCTTTGAGCATTATCGCGACGTATTGGCCGATGCCGATCAGTGCAAAGACGACCTCTCTGTATTGCGTAAACGTCATATCGACCGCCTACAAGCAACATCAACAGAGGGTGGCCTACAAGTAGCGCTCGTATATCTCAACATCCTTCAAGAGAGCCAGCAGCTGCTGAGCAACATGCGCCATCAACTGCGCGCTGCCAAGAAGTTTATGGAAAACTACAAAGAACAAGAAACAGAACAAACTACCAATCTATAAGCCTTAAGACTATAAGCCACAGGCTATAACTGTTCAACCGTGTCAAAGCAAATAAACGCTTTGGTACGGTTTTTTGTGTGCACATATTATAATAAGCATAGGTGAAGCCTAACTGGCTTAGAAAGGACTAACTGGCTTAGAAGAGCCTAACGGCTTAGAAGAGCCTAGTAGCTGGCTTAGATATAATAACGGTATATCTGAATACAAAGTTATATATTTACCCCAGTTCGGGATAACCGAGTGTTTTATACAATATTAATGCAGCGTAAATACGCCTCCACCCCATACCATTAGGAGTGGGTAATAACAGAAGGCTGAAAGAAGTTGTTTTGTCCTTAGAATAGTGACAGCTGTTTGGTGTCTTCGATGCAGTATCCTTGCAATGCCTTTGGC
>CAKQFW010000175.1 GCA_934230965.1 uncultured Prevotella sp. | reverse complement strand
GCTTTGCATTGCTTGCGTGTTTAAAACATTAATGTCCATTAATTATCCATTAATTATCATTAATACGCGCTTCGCGCGGTTTTTATTGATGTTTAATTAATGTTCAATTAATGGACATTAATGTTTTAAAATACGCGCGAAGCGCGAAGATAGAAAGATAGATAATTAAATCAATAATCATATTATGTGGACCAGTTGATGGGTTGCTGGAGGACGGGGTATCTTAGAAGCTGTTCAGCCAAGCGCGTAGGTTTAGCAGCATCTCGGCATGATATTTAAACGAGGGTTTGATGCCGAAGCCATGTCCGCCGTCGGGGAAGACGAAGAGCGAGGCAGGCACATCGTGGCGATACAGTTCGGTGTAATAGTTTACGCCGTTGATGGGCAGCACCACTTGGTCGTCGTCAGACAAGACGATGAAGGCGCGCGGTGTGACACGTGTTACGTGCATGTCGGCGCTATACAGTTGCTCGTCTTTCTTCTTTGCTTTTTCGCCCAGCAGATAGTTGTGCGTTGTCAGGTTGGTGTATGCTGGCACCATGGTGATGACGGGGTAGAAGAGAATTTGGAAGTCGGGCTTCGCCTCGCCCTTACCCTTTGTGGCCACGGTGGCAGCTAAGTGTCCGCCTGCCGACGACCCCATGATGCCCACGTCTGAAGGGTTGATGTGCCATGCCTTGGCGTTACGGCGCACAAGGCGCAGCGCCTCTTCGGCATCGCTCAGTGGTACCAGCGGGTTAGTGTTGGGCAGACGATACTTCAGCACGATGGCAGCAATGCCCATATTGTTGAAGAACGGAGCCCAGTCGGTGCCCTCATAGTCCATGCACAAACGGCGGTATGCGCCTCCGGGGCACAGCACCACGGCTCGGCCTGTAGCCTTACCTTCGGCAGGCAGAAACACCTTCAGCTCAGGCACATCTTTCTCGTCGCCGTTGCTGTTTGGCATCTTATTGTTCCATAGTTTTACGTCAAAGCTTTTTTGGGCCATGGCTGTAAGCGACAGCAATGTGAGGCCCACTGTCAACAGAATGTTTCTTGTTTTCATTTTCTTGTTGTTAGTATTTTTTTGCAGCTTCGTTTGTCAGTAACCAGCGAAACTATTTTTTTACATTATTGCTTCATTCGTTTGCAAAGATAGTTATTTTTTTGTAATATTGCAGCACGAAAAGTATAGATAGACATGTATCCACTTACAAAATTCGAGTACTGCCCCCTTTGTGGCAGTCATCATTTTACCGTAAATGGCGAAAAGAGTCGCAAGTGTGAAAACTGTGGCTTTGAGTTTTTTATGAATCCCGCTGCCGCTACCGTGGCCTTCATCTTGAATAGCAAGGGCGAGCTGCTGGTTGAGAAGCGCAAGCGCGAGCCCGCTAAGGGCATGTATGACCTGCCTGGAGGCTTTGCCGATATGCGAGAAACCGCCGAGCAAGGTGTGCGCCGTGAGGTGCTGGAAGAGACGGGCCTCACTGTAAACCACGTGCAGTATATGTTCAGCCTGCCCAACGTATACCGTTATAGTGGCGTAGATATTCCTACCCTCGACCTGTTTTTCCGCTGCGAGGTAGAAGACGACACCTGCCTGGTGCCCGCCGATGCTGAGGGCGAGGCCGACTGTATGTGGATGAAGCTTGAAGACATACACACCGAGCAGTTCGGATTGCGTTCAGTGCGTTGGGGCCTCATACAGTTTCTTGAGTCGTTGCAGAAATAGAGATAAATGGCGACGTGGATGACCCTACTGATTATTTAAAATGTCGCCTTTTTATTTCTTTTTTACCTTAATTGCAACGAGGTTATACATAAATGTGTAAATAAAACGCTATCTTTGCAAAAAGTTTTCGGTGTGGCAATCGCTTGCCCAGCACCGCCTTGTACGAAGATGACGATAAGCCTTTGAAAGGGCAAAAACTCATATACACTACACATTTTATGGATAACCCGAAAACACTTCTGCGTCGTGGCTTGTTTGGCCCGCTGGCTGCCGTAGCACTTGCGCTGCCAGCCCACCCATTATGGGCACAAATAAATGATACCACCCTTGTAGCCACGGCCGATACCACTATTGCCGTAAGCGATACTGCTGTAGCCGTGAGCGATACAGCTACCGCCCCGCAGAAACATGGCTTGGTGGCACGCTTGATGCGCTATTTTGCTGAGAGCGATAAGCCCAAGGCCAATAAGAAAATTGACTTTGGCATTATTGGCGGACCCCATTATGATACCGACACGGGACTGGGCTTGGGCCTTGTGGCCTCGGCTACCTATAGTGCCGACCGCACCGACTCGCTGCTGGAACGGTCTAACGCCTCGCTTTACAGCGATGTTACCACCAAGGCTTTCTTGATGATAGGCTTGCGTGGCAACCATTTCTTTCCGCATCGTCGTTTCCGTCTCGACTATCGTCTTTACGTTTACACCTTTCCTTCTTATCTGTGGGGCTTTAGCTATCCGCAAAGCGACGATGATAACAACAAGAGCAAGTATAGCCGCACTAAGTTTGAGGTGATGACGCGTTTGCTGGCTCGCCTCGACCGCTACTCGTATCTAGGCCCCATCATTCGCTACCAGTATGTGCACGCCTATAAGCTGAAAAACTATGCGCCACAGCTGTTGGCAGGACAGCCAATGACGGTGACCGATGTGGGGGTGGGATTGAGCTATACCCTCGACTCGCGCGACTTTATCTTGAACGCCTCGCGTGGCTGGTTTCTGCAGCTCGACCTCATGTCGTCGCCCACATTCTTGGGCAATAATAACACTTATTATAGCGCCGAGATGCAGTTGGCCACCTATCATAAGGCGTGGCGTGGTGCCATCATTGCCGCCGAACTGCATACACGGCAGTGTGCGGGCGAGGTGCCGTGGCCAATGCTGTCAGACGTAGGCTCGAGCAACCGTATGCGTGGCTACTATGAGGGTCGCTATCGCGATAAGAACGTGATTGATGCACAGATAGAGCTACGACAACATATATGGCACCGCAACGGCATTGCACTGTGGGTGGGCGCCGCCGAGGTGTTTCCGCGATACAGCGAGCTGCGCTTCCGTCGCATCTTGCCTAACGCTGGCGTGGGCTACCGCTGGCAGTTTAAAAAGGGCGTAAACGTGCGCCTCGACTATGGCTTCGGCCGTAATGGGTCTGGGTTTATATTTAATATTAATGAGGCGTTTTAGCCCCCTCTAACTCCCCCTGTGGGGGAGGACTGGTTTGCTGTAATGCTTGAACGAGCAAGACTAATCTCCTTGTTTACTTGTCTACTTGTCAACTTGTCAACTCGTCTACTTGTCAACTCGTTTACTGACAGCATGTCGAAGATATGCGATACTTGAAATAAAATGATGATGGTCTAAAAGTAAATAACGATGAATAATACAACCCAAAATAGTAATCTCACTTCTCCTCCCAACCGGAGAGGCTGGGAGAGGCTTTCCCACCGGGGAGGCTGGGAGGGGCTTCTCTTCCTCTTCGTCCTCATTCTCCCCAATCTTGTGCTATCCTACACCGAACAGCTGACATGGGGTGGCCGCATTGCCAATGTTGTGATGCCACTGGCTGCCTACTGGCTGGTGCTTACGCTGTCGAAAAATGTGGGACGCACCGTTATCTTCTTGCTGCCCGTGCTCTTTCTTGGCGCCTTTCAAATGGTGCTGACTTATCTGTATGGGCGCGGACCTATTGCCGTAGATATGTGGCTGAACCTTGTTACCACCAATTCGGGCGAGGTGGGCGAACTGCTGTCGCAACTGCTGCCCGCCATTGTTTGGGTGGTGGTGATCTATGTGCCTACGCTTACGTTGGCCGCTGTGCTATGGGCACGCAAGCGCTGCTTCGACGCTACATTTATCAAACGCCAGCGGGTGCCAGCCCTCAGCGCAACGGCTGTGGCCTTGCTGCTCACGTCGCTGTTTTCGGCCTTCTCGCCCTATAAGCCTACCACCGATATGTTTCCGCTAAACGCGGTGTGCAACCTCGGCATGGCGTTCGGTCGACAGGCGGTGTCGGTGCGATACAAGGAGGCATCGAAAGATTTTAAGTTTTATGCCAAATGCTCGTTCAGGGACAAGGAGCCCGAGACGGTGGTGCTCGTTATTGGCGAGACCAGTCGCGCCGACAACTGGCAGCTGTATGGCTACAGCCGCAAGACAAACCCTCTGCTCACGCAGGTCAAGGGGCTGACGGTGTTCACTAACTATATGAGCCAGAGCAACACCACACACAAGAGCGTGCCCATTCTGCTGTCGTTGGCCGAAGCTAACGACTATGAAATATTGTATCGCACCAAGGGCATTATGCAAGCCTATCGTGAGGCGGGCTACCACACCGTGTTCCTCTCAAACCAGCAGCGCAACCACTCGTTCATCGACTTCCTCGGTGAGCAAGCCGACGACTGCCTGTTCCTGCGCGACAGCCATCCCGACAACGC
>CAKQFW010000174.1 GCA_934230965.1 uncultured Prevotella sp. | reverse complement strand
AATCGGAAGCTATACCATACTTCTTCAGTTCAAAAGCCAAATCTGCACGAAGATACGTCTTGTTCTCCTTGCAGAGCTCATCAGCAATTGTCTTGATGTTCTTGTATATTTCTAATTTGTCCATAGTCATATATAATTATTTTATACGTTATTCTAAGAATGGTATCTTAACCCAGCGCTCAGAATTACTTGTTCTGTGAAAAATGAATCCCGTTTTATATTTCTTCAGCCACTTCTTAAATGCCTGATCCGAAGGCATTCCTAAAGCTGGGTACAATGCGTTCTGCTCAACCTCAACACGAATGGGCTTTTCCTTGCGATAGTCCTTCAATGAATCTTCCTGCACAAGGTAGAGGCCATTGTCCCAAAAGATTGAAGCCTTGTCGCTTCTGTCTTTGGCGTATTCTTGCATCCACTCTCTGCCGCCACTGACCGATTTCATATACCAATATCTCGTATAGGCCCAAGTGAACCTTTTCGGTTGAGCCGCTCCATGAATAAAGTTACGGTATACTGCCATCGGCATGTTTACGACCCAACACACCAATACCGTATCGCCATTGACCACCAAGGTCATGTCCTTCAGCATCTCTTGTTCGGTCATCTTTTCCGATTTCCGCCAAAGCAGCTGCTTCTCGCCGTATTCCATCGCGGCAGCCTCCTTCCTCGTGTGGCAATAGCCATTCGGGCTAAAGAAGAACCAATAACCAAACACTACCGCCAACACGGCAATCAGTGCCCATGCCAACCTAAAGACTCTTTTCTTGATGTTCTGTTCCATTCTCACATTACCTTATATAGTTATACATTTGATTTCGGCTGCAAAGTAACTATACAGGTATGTCAAATGGTGACAGAGGTTCAAGAAAAAAGTAAGAGCGCTCTTTTTTGCAAATAAAGACATCAGTCGCCCATAACAAACAACTATAGCAATGACGCATCTACCACGATATTTCCCTGCTCAAAAAAGATATTGTTCAATTTCAGCTTTTCAAACACTTTCTTCATTTGGTCTATATCTCCAAGACGCAGTTTCACAATATTGCCAGGCATCAGTTCCACCCAATCAGCTTTCCCAGGTACAAGTTTCTTAGCATATGAGATGGCTGGCGAAACAAGCAGGTCAATTCCCATCTTGCCGTCATACGACAAGAACAAATCCGTGCCCTCAATCCCCTTCACGATAATGTTTATACTTACATTCTTCATAAAGCCCAACATCTTTATCGGAACAGAGACCGACATCGTATCTCCATCCACATACCCCACATTCACAGTCTTGTGAAAATGACCAACCACATAATTCTGTAGCTCAGCATAAGTAATTGATAACTTCATATTGTATAATTTTATTATTCTGGTTTATGCTTATAATATTTAAGCGCAAGTTGACACACTCGCGCTTGTTTCCTTTCCAGAAGCAATTTTACCTCTTGCAGTCCTTAAGAATAGCATTCAATATATCTTGATAAGTTTCGGAAATACGGTTGCCATAGCCAGGATGATATATGCGGTAAGAGAGCTTCGGCAGATGCTTCGAACAGAGTTTCGCCACCTTGCGCACACAATAACCTGCAAATTCATGGTACTCTATGTCTGAAATCTTCTGCCGGATCTCTCCATCGTAGTTGGGCCCAGTGAAGAAAAGGCACACGTCGGGATGTAATATCTCAAGTTCCTCGGTCAGAAGATTGTAATAGCGCACTTCGTCATCAAGCACTACTTGTTCCGGCTTGCCCTTCCCCGTGTTCTTACCAAATTTATTAACGTTCATCCAAATGAAGTTCAATTTGTCGAAGCCATTCAACTCAAGGTTGAAACGATGAGCATACCGCCAGAATATAGAGTTGTATTTAGCACCAAATTGAAAGTCTTTATACATCCCGATGTTCTTTCGAATTTCCTCATCTGACTTCATGTAGTCGCAATACCACCCATTGGTTTCCTGGCCGAACACCACTAGCCGGTATTGCGAACGTAGATACTGCTCCTCCCAACAGTATGGAAGGAGCGGCCCCACATAGTCCTTAACACCTTTGGCATCGAGGTCGGCATACAAAGCATCGAGTGCTTGCATATGATTGTGGTAGAGGGAGAATAGTCGTTCGTTAAGCATCAGACTCAAACTACAGCGACAAAATACGCATCAATAGATTATTGAAACTGTCGTTGGCGCTTGACAACATTTCTATCATTAAAGAATGCTTCTTCAATTCTTCTTCTGTCATATTGCAGTTCTTTGCGTGAAGCAGTGCCTCATCGGTAATTTTGTCTATACGGCTGGAGGCTTTGTCGAGCTGTTTTTCCAACATCGGAATAGCGGACTTGAAACGATCAAGATTGGCGTTAGTTTGTACAATGAACGCTTCGAGCTCTGTATCAAGACGTTTCAATTGCACTTTGACATCGGCGATGTACTTAATTGTATCAGTTACTGATGTCGTCACATTGTTGACCACGTTGACAGCTGCGGCAATTTGCATAGCCACGTCATCGACTGTATCAATGACGGGGACAACTTGATTTTGATTATCTTCCATATTATCTAACTTTAAAATGTTAATTCTAATCCGAAAAGGCTGATACGGCACCTTTTATTGCTCCTGTAAATCCTGCCCACGCTACGTTTTTCTTACTAAAGTCCGGACGGAATATCTTGACATATCCTGCCTGTTCCTTCAGCCTTTTTTGAGCCTTTTCAATAATAGACTCAGGCATTTCATTACCATAACTTATATGCCAAGATATGAAACATGCACATAGAGAAAAGATTATACCTAGCGTCCATTCTATCCATACCTGCCAATCCAACCAACTTAGAAGGGAAAAAACTAGGCTAAGCAAAAGGATGGTTATTCCAAAAAACATTGCCGTTTGACCATATTTGAACCAAAACATGTGCTGTTTATAGGTTTTGTACGCAGCATTCTTCTTGAGTAACTTTCTTGCGAATGGACTCTTTATCTTAGGTAATGTCCTCATTGTGCCTGCACTGCATTCATCTTCATCATCATAATTGTTGCTGTCAAATCCATATTTGCAAATGATAGGGCTAAGTAACGCTATATCTGTGACAATGAACACATCTGCTCCTAACAAGTTCTTGGCTTTTTCAAGCCTGCTCAGTTCTAGCTCCATATTGTGGTTGGGGCAGAGCCTCTTTGCAATCATAGCATTCGCGTCGAAATAAGTTGGTCTATTCTTTGATGAGCAATGCTTGCCTATGTTCCATGCCCGATATTCCGAGCATAGGAAATCAACCAATATCTTAGAATAACAAGACAAGCGATAGATATCCATAATTCGCTGCATATTGGCAAGTTGCAATTTGAACAAAGGATTTTCCACGTCCTCCTTAGCATATGTCTTTTCAGCTTCTACTTCCACTAATTGGCCTATCCGTTCTTGTACCTTTGTAGCTCTTTCTGCGAGCCTTTCTGTTGTTGCTATTTTTTCTGACGCAAGCTTCTTTTTGAGCGTAAGCATCTTGTCCAATGCTGCATTATGCACTCGGACTGCATTTATATTTTCTATAGCACCGAAGACTGCTGCTCCTGCAAAAACCACAGCAGATGTACCAATAGCAACATTTTTGCTGTCAAAAGTCCAACCGATCGATCGAGCCACTTGAATGCCGTGTTTGGTGAGTTCGCCAATTTGTTTGAAACCAGTATCAATCTGCTCACCAAGAACCTCAAACTGTGCATTTAGCTCAGTTTCTATAGCTTGTATTTCTGCAATACAATTTTCCATTTCTTCTTGCATCAGGTTGGTGCCTGGCTTTGTTGTAAGGGGAGTTGTACTCATCACTTTTGTTATATTACATTTATGTTCTCTATTGTATTTCGCAAGCTTTTAGAAACAAAGGTTGCAATGTGCCATACATTTTATGACATTTACATGCTTTAATTTATATCGCCTCTATTATTTGTATTTCACTCGTATTCTAACTTTTTCATCAGACCCCAACACTGTTTCAATTTTAATACTTTCATCAATTGGTGCATTAAAATGAAGTCCTTTTTTATTGTCTAATGTGATTTCCATTTCATCTACACCTCTTTCCTTTCCTACTATAATGAGGTCTTCCGCTATTTTTCCTTGCTTCTCCGCGCTGTTTGAGTCAAAAATCCATTTAGCAACTTTGTAAGAAACAAACAACAATGGAGAAGTAATTATACAACTAGTTTCTAAAAGAGCTATTGCTTTATCATATCCACTCTTTTTTGTTTAATCATATTTTTCCATAGTCACAATTCTGTTTTTCATTTTATATTTAGTCCAACTTCCTAAACTCAAAATCATTCTGGTTGCAGCATGCTTTTTTGTAGTCAAAGGCGTAGATGCGCATGTAGACTTCTTGGAGCTCTTTGGCTCCATTGTAGAATGGGGTGGTAGTATGCTGCTGAGTGGTTACCGTCACTACCATGTCGGGGGTTAGTAC
>CAKQFW010000173.1 GCA_934230965.1 uncultured Prevotella sp. | reverse complement strand
TGGCAAATCTCAGTAGGACGGTGGCCTCCGTGCCCCGTCCTCCAGCAATCAAATAAACAGCCCCACCCCCAACCCCTCCCCGCTGGAGAGGGGAGTGAATACCCTCACTTATTGCTGGAAAACAGATATTGGGTGCTGGAGAACAGGGCACGGAGACCCTGTTCTACTATCATTAGAAAACAAAAAGGCCGACTGCACGAGATTTATCACCCCATACAGTCGGCCCATTATGATATTGGTTATATAATCTTATCTCTTCAGTTTCAATGTCTGCACAGCGCCATCAGTAGTGGTAACGCTCACGACGTAGAGACCGTGGTTCAGAGCCGAGAGGCCAATCTGCACGTTAGCCGTTCCGTTACCCAAGCCCTGCATTACCTGCTGACCCTGAGCGTTATACACCATCCACTGCTTGATAGTTTTACCACCCGATACCTCGGCCACGCCATTATTGAAGGTAAGCTTAGCAGCCGCTGTATCCTTCACACTGCTTATGCCATCAGTTACAGGCGTAATACTCAGGTTATCAATACAAAGCGAGATGTAAGAACCCACCTTCATATCACTGTAGAGACCGATATGATAGATGCCCGAGGTGGTGATGGTGAAGTTTTTGTTGCACACCTGTTTCCATCCACCTTGCACAGCCTTATCGCCAAACACAATCTCATCTTCGTGGCGGTCGAGCTCGGTAGTAAAGGTGGTGAGGTCGTTGCCATCGGTGCCCAGCATCACAGCCCAACTCCACTTATCCTTTTCAGAACCCTTACCATAATAAGAGAGGTTATATTCGCCCTTTTCCATCTTTATGGGCGGAGAGATTAACCAGTCGTTCAGCACTTCGCTACCCGAAGCCTTATACAAGCGAGCATAGTAGCCATCAAAGTCTTTATCTACATAGCTTGATATCGACCAGCCAGCACCATATTTATGCGGAGCATTGGCCGCTGTCCAGAACAGACCATCGCAGTCACCCTTCTTCTCAAACTTAGCAGTAAAGGGCGGCACCTTAGTTTCTGTTATCGAAACATTCTCGGTCTTGGCACCCAAGCCTATCACGCCACCACTAACAGCCTCTACCACATAGCAGTAGATGCCCTCGGCCGTAACCACCTCGCTAAAGGTGAGCTCCTTCTGGTTTTCAGACAGCAGCTCATACTTCTGTGTGAGCAGATTTACGCGATACACATTATATACAATGTTGTCGAAGTCGGCATACTCGTTGTTCACCGTCAGCGTAGGCTTCGTCCACGACAGGCTCACCTCGTTGGTAGCATTATTCTTCACCGCGTGCAGGTCGTTCACGCCCATCAGCTGGTCGTAGCCCGCAAAGAGGCTTACGGTAGCAGGCACGCCAGGGGCCGCAGCATTTACCGCTACCACCTCGTAGGCCGTTTGTCCATTGTCCGAGTGCTCGTCAACAAACGTTGTGGCATCTTTTCCTAACACAGCAATAGGCTCGGCTGTGCCCAGACGATATACGCGCACCTCAGTCAGGTTGGCATCGGTGCCATCATAGTTTTTGGTGGGCAGCGTCCAGGTCAGCGTCACCTGGTTGTGCTTCACCTCATCGTTCACCGCCTTCAGGTCGGTAACGGCCAGCGGGAAGGTCTTCACCAGACTGCGTTTCTGGAACAAGCAGGTTAGCTTGTCGTTGTCGCCCAACTTGCCTATTCTGGTGGGCACACCTGTGGCGGTATCAATAGTGGTGAGCCAACCATAGGGGTGCGCTGTGTGCTGCGTCCAGTAGAGCACACCGTCAGCACCGAAGGCCATCGACTGGAAGAATGGTTCTACAGCCAGTTTGTGCTCCTTACCTATCTCGGTAGCCTTGCCCGAAAACTTATCTAACTTATAAAAGTGGCGGTAGGCCGACATGGCATACAGGTCGCCATTTTTGTCACAAGCCAGCGTCACCAGGTTGTCGTCTACCACTTTGCCGTAGCCATTAATGCCTAACAGCTCGCCCGTGCCACCCACGCGGGTCAGTTCGCCCGTCTCGGTGTTTACGATATAAAGACTGGTAATCTGAAGTTCGCGATCGGTCGTCACCTTATCCTCTGCCAACGCATACATCGTGTTGGTGGTATAATCGTAGGTCATATCAGACACACGGCGCTCGCCATAGCGGTCGATGGTTTTCAGGGGCGCAAAGGTCTCGGCATCATACACTATGTAGCGTGTCGACTGGTAGGCCTCATCATAATCAGAAGCATCATACTGATAGCCATAGGTGTAGATTTTGCCGTCGAGATACTCGCCAGCGCCCACCTTTTCCATGTCATACATGCCTGTATATTTTTTCAGTAGCGTCACCTTACTGGTGTCGCTGGTGTTGAACGATACCCAGCCAATTACTGATGGCTCACTAAAGCCTTCGGCATCTTTCTTCAACTGGTCTACACGATAGGCGTAAAAGGTCTGGCCCTTTTCGGCCTCGGTCTGTGCCTTAACCGCTGTGGCGGGCCACATAGCCAGCACAGCAAGTGAACATGTCACTAATCTCTTGTAAATTTTCTTCATAAACAAACAATCATTTATAATGTTTTCAGTCATTTTGTTACAGTTAATGATGCTGCAACCCACCCTATGGGGCTAACGTGTTCTTTATATACGAGACAGCAAAAGTAGACAATTTATCTTTTATACACAAATTTTATTTACTTTTTATTATAATTATTTATCTTTTACCATCAAATTGCAAGATAGCAATTAGCAAATTCTGTATGAATTTAGAAAACCAAAAAACGCAGGTAAAGCCAGTATAGCTCTACCTGCGTTCTCTTATGTCATTGCCCCAAGGGGGGGCAACAGTTTTCGTTAAAAACGATGTGCGCGAAGATTAATCCTCGGCGTCAGCCTCCTTCTTCGTCTTACGAATAGCGCGCTTACGCTTGGGCTTATCCTCCGTCTCTACGGTCTCGGCCTTCACGCCAGCCAGTTCGGGATCAATCATGATACGTCCGCAATATTCGCACACGATAACCTTCTTGTGCATCTTGATGTCGAGCTGACGCTGTGGCGGAATCTTGTTAAAGCAGCCACCGCAAGCATCGTGATATACATACACAATGCCCAAACCGTTGCGGGCGCTCTTGCGTATGCGCTTGAAGCTGGTGAGCAGACGCGGCTCAATCTTTGTCTCCAAATCCTTGGCGCGGCTCTTCAGTTTGTCTTCCTCCTCACGTGTTTCGAGCATAATCTCGTCAAGCTCGTTCTTCTTCTCGCTCAGGGCTGTCTGGCGGTCATCAATCAGCTCGTTGGTGTGCTGCAGTTCGCGCTTCTTGTCTTCAACCTTTGCCAGGGCCTCGCGTATCTTCTTGTTGCACAGCTCAATCTCCAGACTTTGGAACTCAATCTCCTTGGTCAGCGTGTCATATTCGCGATTGTTCTTCACGTCGTCGAGCTGCATCTTGTAGCGGTCTACGCTGGCCTGAGCCTGCTCAATCTCGTTCTGCTTCTGTGCCACAGCATCCTGAAACTCGGCTATCTCATGCTGAATTTTCTCAACACGAATGTGCAGACCTTCAATCTCGTCTTCCAGGTCTTGCACCTCAAGGGGCAACTCGCCACGCAGGGCACGCTTCTCGTCGATAGCCGACAAGGTGGTTTGCAGCTGATAAAGAGTCTTCAGCTTCTCTTCCACCGTCAATTCTGTAGGATCTTTCTTTGCCATATTGTGTTTCTTAAAGATAAATAATGGGGTTGGTGTCGGTGTGGGCTATCACGCAGCGCACGCCCTGACACTTCTCCTCAATAACTGACTTAAATATTTCGCTTGTATATTGTTCGCTTTGGTAGTGGCCTATCACAGCAATCTGTATCTGCTGCTCGTGACCAAAATATTCATGATAGTGCATCTCGCCCGTTATAAAGGCGTCGGCACATTGCTGCACAGCCTGAGGCAACAAGAAGGCCCCTGCTCCGCCACACAATGCCACACGACTAATGGGGCGACGCAACAGCTGGTTGGCCTGCACACATTCTACCCCGAAGGCGCGCTTCAGCAAGAGGATAAAGTCGTCGGCAGCCAGCGGCTCTTCAAATTCGCCCACTACGCCCGAACCACACTCTATGCCGTCTACCGTCTTGGTGGCAAACAGGCGCGCATGGCGCAAGCCCAGCTTCTCGGCCATCTTAAAGTTGACGCCCCCCACCGCATTGTCCATATTGGTGTGCATCGACACAATGGTTATGCCATGCTGTATGGCACGCATCACCACCCGCTGCACATCGTCGGCATCAGTCACACACGCCAACTTATGAAAAATGAGTGGGTGGTGCGACACAATGAGGTTGCACTGCGAGGCAATGGCCTCGTCAACAATCTGGGGCGTAACGTCCAGACACAATAATGCCCCTGATACTTCCGCCTCTGTCAATCCTACCTGCAGGCCGGCATTGTCCCATCCTTCCTGCAAGGGCAGAGGCGCGAACTGTTCAAGG
>CAKQFW010000172.1 GCA_934230965.1 uncultured Prevotella sp. | reverse complement strand
ACCTACAGATGTTCCGCCAAATTTTAATACTTTCATCTTTTTTGTTACTATTTTGGCCACTAAACAAAGGTGGCGCGGTGAAGTGTCGGGAATGACAACGTAAAGCGAATGGCTGGTGTCCGATGCGTCCGCTGAAACGAGGGCGGCATGTATGCGGTTCACCACGTCATTGTCTTTTGGTTGTGCATAGAAGCAAAGGGCTTCTACCAACTTGCTTTAAGATTGATGCTGCAAAAATACAAAGATTTTGCTTTTCCACAATATTTTTTCCCAAGAAATGAGTAATTTTGTATAAAATTATAATTCCTTTGATGTAAAAAGGATAGTTATTTATTGTTTTTGATGACGATATGACAAGAGAAATACAGTTACGGGTGCTTCCCGCTGTGGCAGCCAGCGAAAATGCGATAAAACGTTACATAGCTGAAGATCAAGGTATCGACCTTCGCACCATTTATAGCGTGCGTGTGCTAAAGAAGAGCATCGACGCTCGCCAGCGCACCATTTACGTTAATTTAAAGGTGCGTGTCTACATTAACGAGGTGCCACAAGACGATGCCTACGAGCATACCGAATATCAGAATGTAGAGGGCCGACCCCGTGTTATCGTGGTGGGTGCTGGTCCGGGGGGCTTGTTTGCCGCCTTGCGTCTGATAGAGTTGGGCATGCGCCCCGTGGTGCTCGAACGTGGTAAGGATGTGCGTGCCCGTAAACTCGATTTGGCCAATATCACCAAGACCCAAAAGGTAGACCCCGAAAGCAACTACTGTTTTGGCGAGGGTGGGGCAGGAGCCTATTCAGATGGCAAACTCTACACCCGCTCAAAGAAGCGTGGCAATGTAAACAAGATCCTGAATGTGTTTTGCCAGCACGGCGCCAGCACCGCCATCTTGGCCGATGCCCATCCACACATAGGCACCGACAAGTTGCCACGTGTGATAGAGAATATGCGCAACACCATCTTGCAGTGTGGGGGCGAGGTACATTTTCAAACCAAGATGACACGCCTGATGATAGACCACGACCATGTGGTAGGTGTTGAGGCAGTGCGTCTTGCTACAGGCGAAGAGGTTGCTTTCCGTGGCCCTGTTATCTTAGCCACAGGCCATTCGGCCCGCGATGTTTATCGTCTGTTGGCCGAAAGCAAGGTTGCCATCGAGGCCAAAGGCATTGCCGTAGGTGTGCGCCTTGAGCACCCCTCGCAGCTTATCGACCAGATACAATACCATAACCGTGAGGGGCGTGGCAAATATCTGCCCGCTGCCGAGTATAACTTTGTAACACAGGTTGACGGGCGTGGCGTTTATTCGTTCTGCATGTGTCCTGGTGGTTTTGTTATTCCCGCCGCCACTGGTGCGCAGCAAATTGTGGTAAACGGTATGAGCCCCAGCAACCGAGGCACCCAGTGGAGCAACAGTGGTATGGTGGTAGAACTGCATCCCGACGATGTAGAGGGCAATGCCGCCGACCCCTTGCGCATGATGCACTTTCAAGAAACCCTGGAGCGCAACTGTTGGCAGCAAGGTAACATGAAGCAGACGGCGCCTGCCCAGCGCATGGCCGACTTTGTAAACAATCGGCTCAGCTACGATCTGCCGAAGAGCTCTTACGCCCCCGGCCTTATCTCGTCGCCCTTACATTTCTGGATGCCCCATTTTATTGCCCATCGCTTGCAAGAAGGTTTTAAAAAGTTTGGCAAGATGAGCCACGGCTTCCTTACCAACGAGGCCTTGCTGATAGCCACCGAGACACGCACCTCGTCGCCCGTACGCATTGTGCGCGATACCGAAACCCTTCAACATGTAACCATCTCGGGCCTCTTCCCCTGTGGCGAGGGTGCTGGCTATGCTGGTGGCATCGTGTCGGCCGGTGTTGATGGCGAACGTTGTGCCGAGATGTGTGCGCAATATGTTGAGGCTCTTCAGCCATAACCCCTATCTTTTTGTTTATAGCAATGAAAAAAAATAAGTATGAAGTGATTGTGCCAGGTGGCGCCACACAAGTGCTGTTGCACACCTGTTGCGCCCCTTGCTCGTCGGCCATCATCGAGTGTATGTTGCAGCATGGCATACGTCCCACCATATATTATTGCAATCCCAATATATATCCGCTTGACGAATATAATATACGTAAAGACGAATGTACGCGCTATTGTCAAGCCTTGGGCCTCGACATCATTGATGCCGACTACGACCACACCCACTGGCTGCAGTGTGTGCGTGGCCTTGAGCAAGAGCCCGAGCGTGGTGGCCGTTGCCTACAATGCTTCAAGATGCGCCTGCGCAACACGGCACAGTATGCTCACGACCATGGCTTCACGGTTATCACTACCACCTTGGCATCGTCGCGCTGGAAGAGTTTAGAGCAGATTAATGCGGCGGGCGAATATGCTGTTGCACCCTTTGATGATGTGGTGTGGTGGGACCAAAACTGGCGCAAGGGCGGACTGAGCGAGCGTCGCATAGCCATCATCAAGCAATATGGTTTTTACAATCAGCAATATTGTGGTTGCGAGTTTAGCATGCAACGATTAACAAAACAGGATAACACAGAGGCTGTCAACAGCATGGCCGACAAAAAATAAGAATATCAAAGCACATGACAACATTACATATCTTCAACCCCGAACACGACATTGCACTGGCCTTAAACCAACAGCGGTTTATGGCGCCACACGCTGGCCGACAGCTTCGTGCCAACTTAGGCTATATACCAGCCTTTTGGGCCAATGATGCCGACCTGGTGCTCGTCGACGAGGTAGAAGGAGCCCTTGAGGCTGTGCGCCATCTGAAACGCTACACCCACGATGTGGCGTTTGTGAGCAAGACCGACCTCGCCCGTATGGATGTTCGAATGATTGACCGCATTGAGCCGTGGGGATGGGACCTGAAGCTTTGTACCGAACTGCTTGACACGCAGCCCGCACTGCAACCTTTGTTGCCCACCACCCAGCAGCTTGCCGAGATACGCCAGCTGAGCCATCGCCGCTTTGCTGCCGAGGCCGTGTTGCCACACCTTACGGCCCTTGACCAGCACCTGACGGGCGAGAGCGTTTGCTGCACCACTGTTGAACAGGCGTTGCAGCAGATAGCGCGCCATACCGACAGCGTGCTGAAAGCCCCCTGGAGCAGTAGCGGTCGAGGCCTACGTTATGTGCGCCGCACGCTAACCGAGCACGAGCGTGGCTGGTTGAACAACATCATTGCGCGTCAGGGCAGCGTGATGGTAGAGCCCCGATATAATAAGGTGTATGATTTTGGTATGGAGTTTTATGCCCATGCTGATGGCGTGCGCTATCAGGGCTTATCGCTCTTCGATACCGAGAACGGCGCCTACAGTGGCAGCGTGCTGGCCACCGAAGAAGATAAAGAAAAGATGATGCAGCGGTATGTTTCTTCTTCTCTGCTTGCCCTCGTTAAGCAAAGCCTTATTGATACGCTTACGCCTTTGCTTCGTGATAAATATGTTGGGGCTTTTGGTGTAGATATGATGATTACGGCGGGCAGTGCCGACGCCTTCTTCTTACATCCTTGTGTAGAGATAAACTTACGTCGCACGATGGGCCATACCGCCTTGTCGCTCTCGCCCGATGCCTACAGTGCCCAGGGCGTAATGCGAGTTACGTATACTAGTGGTAAGTATAAGTTAAGGGTTACGTCAGTAATTGATAATTTATTGAATACGAGTGTTATATAGTAGGACGGTGGTCTCCGCGCCCCGTCCTCCCGTCATTAGGAATTGGCATTATATATGTATGGTTATCAACTGTCAATGCTGGTTGTGTTGGTTGCTGGAGGACGGGGCACAGAGGCCACCGTCCTACTGTTATTAGCATTTTGGGTATATGACTTAGCCTATATGAAATTTATATTATTAGGGTAAGAACCAGTACGGTCTTTGAATTCTTCGCAAAGACTTTTTTTTATCTCTGCTATGCGTTTTGCTTTTCTTTCTTTAGCAGCCATAATTTTCTTTATGGCTATTTCTCTCTTTTCTAAAAAATCTTTATTCATTGTGTTCATAGGCGATATCTTAAAATGAATCATTAATGATTGAATGAACTTCTGTTTGCAAAAATACATAATTTCTTCAAATTATAATTGTATTTATCTTAAAACTTTTATCGATGCCTAACGAATATTATTATCTGAACCATAATAATCCCTTAAATCATTATAACAAAAAAACTTCCAGGGCCAGCGTATGTATTAGCCCCGGAAGTCTCCTTTTTAATAACTTATTTAATCTCTAATGATTGGGTTGATCACTCAGTCCAACCATAGTTCTGCTTGATAGCAGGGTTCAATGTCATCTGCTGTGCAGGGATTGGGTACAGATAGTACTTCTTGTCGAACTTGCGGTCGGCAGTAGTGGCCTGAATGTATCCGTTAACAGTTGTCACGTCGAATTGACCATCACCGATGTGAGCACCCTGATTTACCTTAGGATACTTG
>CAKQFW010000171.1 GCA_934230965.1 uncultured Prevotella sp. | reverse complement strand
GTATTGAGTATAGCAATAAAAAAAGGACGGCCTCTCATCTATAGCGAGGGCCGTCCTTGTTTTTTTTATTGCTTAATGCGCTTTAGTTACCAAAAATCTCGTCGGTGCTTACACGTTTGATGGGCGCAATCTGTTCCAGCGCCTTGATGTCGAGGTTCTTCTCGTCGCCGAGGATGATGTATCGGTATGGTCTGTGCGCCATGTTTTCTTGTTCAAACTTCACGATATCTTGCAGCGTGATGTTGTGCAATGCCTCGTAGATGGTGCGGTTGATATCGTAGTCGATGCCGAGTTCTTTAGCCTGAGCATACTTAGCAAAGATGGCTGTCTTTGTGGTGCGCTCGGTAGCGATGCGTTTCATCAGCGCTTGCTTAGCCAGTGCGAAGGCGCGCTCCGACTGTGGCACGGTGTCGACGATTGCGTTGAAGGTGCGTATGCAGTCCATCATCTTATCGTTCTGTGAGATGATGTGTGTCATAGCAAACTCAGGATGCCCCTTGCGCGACGGTGTTACGTAGGCAGCAAAAGCGTTGTATGCCAAGCCGCGGCTCTCGCGCAACTCTTGGAAAACTACCGTGTTCATGCCACCGCCAAAGTATTCGTTAAACAGTGCCACTACGGGCTCACGCTCAGGTGTCCACTGTGTGCCGTTGTTGTTATACTGGCGCATGTAGATGTTCTTTGCCTGATAGGGCGCAATCAGTATCTCGTTCTCCTTAGTCAGTTGCTCCTCATACTCGCGACCAGCGGGCACGTCGGCCAACTTCTTAGCGGTACGGTGGTTCTTGTTAACCAGTGCTATTACCTGCTTCAGGTCGGTGGGTCCATAGTAGGCCACCTCGTGTTTATAGTTTACAAGCGAGCTAATCAGCTTCACCAGGTCGGCGGGGTTAGCGTTGTCCAGCTCCTCGGCCGTCATCTTGTTGCGGTAGGGGTTGTATGGGCCGTAGATTCCGTAGCTATACAGTGCGCTGAAGTTGGCGCTTTGGTTCAGCTTGTTCATCTCGCGGGCCTTCTTCTCCAGCGCTACAAACTGCTTCCATGCGTCGGCGTCGGCCTTCGCGTTAGCCAAGAACTGCTCCATCAGTTTCAGTGCCTCAACCTTGTTCTCGTCAAGGCCAGAGAGTGTGATGGTGGTCTTGTTACGACTTGCCGACACGCTGTATGAGCAAGCCAACTTGTAGAACTGCTGCTTCAGCTGGTCGGCAGTCATCTTGTCGGTGCCCAGATAGTCGAGGTATCCGGCAGCGGTGTTCAGACGCTTGTCGGCCTCGATGCCGAAGTTGAAGGTAAACTGCAGTGCAAACAAACCGTTGGTGTTGTTCTTAATATACTGCACGGGCAGACCCTTCTTTGTCTTGCCGAAGGTGATGTCGCGTTTGAAGTCGACAAACACGGGCTGTATAGGCTCGGCCTTAGCGTTTGCTATCTCTGCCACGTAGGCGCTTTGCTTGTCGCGGTTTGAGGGGATAGGCGTAATCTGCGGTTTGTCAATCTTCTTCACGGTGCTGTCTACGCCCTGGCGTTTATACACGGCCACGTAGTTGTTCAGCAGATGGCGATTAGCAAAGTCGACGATTTGCTGCTTGGTGATGTGGCTGATGCGGTCGAGACGTCCCACCACGTCGCTCCACTCTTGTCCGTTGATAAAGGCATCAACAAACTTGCTGGCGCGGCTGTCGTTGTTTTCCATCTCCTTATAGGCATCAAGCTTCATGTTGTTGATAACCGAGGGCAGCAGGTCGTCAGAAAACTCGCCACGCTTCAGCTTCTCAATTTCGCCCAGCATCAGGTCGCGTACCTGTTCCAGTGTTTGGCCCTCTTTGGGCAGACCCTCAACGATGAGCGACGAATATTCGGCCAGCGGATAGACGAAGGCAGCGCCACCGAGGTATTGCATCTTCTGGTCGAGGTTCAGGTCGAAGAGGCCTGCCTTGCCGTTCGACAGCATCTCGGCTATCACGTTCAGCGTGTCTTGCTGCAACGATGCGGCACGGTCAAACTTCCAGCCCAGCATCACGTTCTCAGCCTCTTGGCCAATGACGGTGGTGTCGGTGGGAGCGGTGAGCGTAGGCACGGGAGCATATTCGGGGCGCGACAGGTTGGGGTTCGACTTCCATCCGCCAAAATACTTGTCGATGGTAGCCATTACCTTGTCAGGGTCGAAGTCGCCCGACATGCAGATGGCCACGTTGTTGGGGCAATAATAGCGCTTGAAGTAGTTTTTGATGTTTGTGATTGAAGGGTTCTTCAAGTGCTCTTGTGTGCCCAGTGTGGTTTGCATGCCGTAGGGGTGGCCCGGATACATCTTGGCGTTGTAGGCAGCCCACTCTTTGCGACTGTCTTTAGCCAGCGAGATGTTAAACTCTTCATACACCGCCTCAAGCTCGGTATGAAAACCGCGTATCACCATGTTCTGGAAACGGTCGCTCTGTATGCGTGCCCAGTTCTCAACCTCGTTGGCAGGAATGTCTTCTACATAGCAGGTAACGTCGTTTGAGGTGTAGGCGTTGGTGCCTTCGGCGCCAATCGACGACATCAGCTTGTCATACTCGTTAGGTATGTTATACTGAGCGGCCAACTGCGATACGCTGTCAATTTGGTGATACAGCAGCTTGCGCTGTGCGGGGTCGGTTACGAGGCGATATTCCTCATAGCGGCGTTCAATGTCGTTCAGGTAAGGCAGCTCCTTTGCATAGTCGGAGGTACCAAAGTGTGTGGTGCCCTTAAACATCAGGTGCTCAAGATAGTGAGCCAGACCTGTGGTTTCGTGTGGGTCGTTACGGCTACCTGTGCGCACCGCGATGTAGGTTTGAATACGGGGCTTTTCTTTGTTCACCGACAGATACACGGTGAGCCCGTTTTTCAGTGTGTAGATACGGCTTTGCATCAAGTCGCCCTTCACCTCTTTGTAGGTGTAGGTTTGAGCCTGAGCGTTGAAGCCCAGTGCTATAGCCGCTACTGCTGAAATGAATAGTCTTTTTAAATTCATGTTTATTCAGTTAATTATATAATGTCATATTTTCAAAGTCGATTTCTTTGTCCAGCTGCGACACAAAGTTTTGCAGCACGCTATCTTCAACGTCGCCCAGCTGATATTCTTTTTCGGCATCCTTCTTAATCTCGGCTATCCATGCGCGGCGCGCCGTGATATAGTCGGTGTGTATGCGCTCGGCATCTTGCGGTGTGATTTCGGTCAAACCATAGTAGTCGAGAATCATGCGGTAAGCCCATGCCCAGCGATATTCGTTATAATTGTCGTTGATGGCGTTCAGGCGGTCTACAATGTCGTCCATGCTCTCAATGGTGCCGTCGGCAATGTCGCTCACCAGCTGTTGCTCTTCGCTGTCTGGCAGCAGTAGGCCCGAAAGGTCGTTCCATTTGCCCGTGCCCACGGTAGATGTGGGCGGCACCAGCGCATGGCGTTTCAGCACGGCACCCATAAAGATGCGCAGCGCTATGTCGTAGTATTTGATACCCTTTCTTAGCGACGATGTCTTGATAACATATTCGTGGTAGTTGTAGGTCGACACGTTGTCGCCTGATGCCTCGCGCAGCCGCTCCAAGATTCTCTTTCCCTGAATAATCTCTCCCACCGAGAAGGGGCTGAGCCAGTCGAAGTTGACGATGCTCTTTCGGCTTTGTTTCGACCGCATATCACGTTTGGGCCATTTGCGTATATCGCGATACAGGCCCACGGTGGTGAGGTTGCGGCCTGGCACCAGATACATAATGTCGCCATAGGCTATGAGGTATGAGAAGGGCAGCGATCGTGTGTCGGGGTGATACATCAGTTTGCCGAAACATACCGAGAAGGTGCCAATGTGTGCGGGCATGAGCAGATAGGCTCCGCTGGCCGTTTTTGCGCCACGCTCAAGGGTGCCGTAGTGTATGGGTCCCATCTTGTAGGCATGGTTGCTGAAGTTGGTGGCCGACCCCGCATTATAGAACGAGAACATGCCGCCGATGATGAGCGAACTCTTATGATGGCTTGAAGAGAACGGTCCGCAGAAGGCGGCACACGCCTCGCCGTTCGACATATAGCTGTTAGCAAAGAACACGCTTTGCGCTGCCGTAAATCCGTTGCTCAGTTTGCAGGCTTCGCCCACGAAGCAGTCTTGCATCTTCACGCTGTTGATAATCGACGAGCCGTGTGCGATGATAGAGTTTTCGCATATCACGCCTGTGCCTATAAACACGCTGGCCTCGGGCGAACTCATGATGGTGCAGTCGCTGATGCGTGCGGCACCGTTTATCTCGCAGTCGTTATACACCACGGTGTTGGTCACCTCCTTGGTGTTAACAATCTTCACGCCATTGCCTATCGTGCCCGTGTCGGGTGTGGTGCGCTGAATATATTCGGCCACCAGTCGGCGTATAGCCGTGCGAAAGGCGTTGTTGCCCGCATGTCGCACCATGAGCGCTGCTATCTGGCTGGTCAGTCCGTGATACGACATCACGTTGCCTTCGCCCA
>CAKQFW010000170.1 GCA_934230965.1 uncultured Prevotella sp. | reverse complement strand
CGATCAAGGATGTCGTCGCAGCTGGTGAAGACCATAAGGCTTGTCAGGGCGACCACTATGATAGAAAATATATTTCGTTTCATGATTACTAATCTTGATTAGAATGAAAGTTGTAAACCGAATGATAGCGACTTGAAGACAGGTGTACCTGTACCTGTGCGACCGAGGTTGTAGTTATCAGAGAACATTGAGTAACCTGAGATGGCCTCGGGGTCGATAGGCAGACCACGCAGGTGGTCGAAGGTGAAGAAGTTTTCAAGCGACATATACACGCGCAGGTTATTGATGTAAGCCTTCTGCATCCACTTCTGTGGGAAGGTGTAACCCAGGTTGATATTCTTCACACGCAGGTAAGCCATGTTCAGCAGATACTTGCTCTGCACCTGCATGGTGTAGCCAGTGTTGCTGCCGCCGAGGTCCCAAGCACGGGGATAGAAGGCGTTGGTATTGTCTTCTCTCCAGTAGTCTTTACAGAAGGTTTCAGGCATAGCGCCTTCCTTAGCGTTCCAGCCGGGGATAGCGAGCTGACCAGCACCCCAAATCTTACGTTTGCCAATGCCCTGGCAGTAGATAGAGATATCGAAGCCCTTATAGTCGGCACCAATGCGGAAGCTATACTCGTAACGCGGTGTAGTGTTACCAATAACCTTCAGGTCGCCGTGGTCGCCATTGGTGTTGTTACCATTGTCGATGTATCCGTCGCCGTTCAGGTCAACAAACTTCACGTCGCCAGGAGCGCACATCAGCTTGTTGTTATCCTCAAAGGCCACCTGGTAAACGGGGTACGGTGTGTTCTGCACGTGTGTGGTGCGAGCAGTACCCTTATAGATAACGGTGGTTTGCTTAATCTTGCCATCCTCGCCATACACGAAGTCGCTCTTCTGATACAGGCGGTCGGTAACATAACCGTAGATGTCGCCATAACGACGACCGGTAGAGAAGGTGGTGCTCAGTGAGCGGTCTTCCCACGGTGTGAGGTAGTCGGCACCACGAACGGTCTTGGTGGTAGCGTCTGAAATCTGGAAGTTGGCGTTGATGCCCAATCCGTTAGAGAAGCGGTGACGGTAGTCGATAGAGAACTCCCATCCACGGGTCTCCAGCTCACCATAGTTGCCTCTGGGCACGTCGGCGCCAAGGGTTCCTGGCATGCTCTCGCCCGGAATAATCATATCTTTGGTCTTACGGTTGTACCAGTCGAACGAAGCACCAAGCTCGTTGTTCAAGAAGCGGAGGTCGACACCCAGGTTGAGGGTCTCGATGCGCTGCCAACCAATGTTAGCATCAACGAGTGAAGGTGTGCCAAAGTAGGTTTGCTGCTTGCCATCAGCACCAATCCAGTTGGTCTGGCCGCTGCTGAGGATCGACTTGTAGAGGCTGTTGCTTACCGACTGGTCGCCGATAGAACCCCATGATGCACGCAGCTTACCGAAGCTGAGCACCTTCTCTACAGGTTTCATAAACTTCTCGCCGGTGAACACCCATCCTGCTGAGAATGAGGGGAACCATGTCCAGCGCAAATCCTTCGGGAACTTAGAAGAACCGTCGCGACGCATATTGGCCTCAAACAGATACTTGTCCATGAAGGCATAGTTTAAACGTCCGAAGAAGCCTAACTGGCTGTCCCAGTTCTTAGCAGCGGTGATAAACTGGTCGCCCGATGCCAATGCAAACTGGGGGTTGGTGGGGTCAATCAGGTTGGTTTTCTTGCCTGTGTATGAGCTCCAGTCGTTGGTAACAAGGTTCATACCGAGCATAAACTTGAAGGCATGTTCCTTTTCCTGACCGAGGCGCAGACGGTAGGTGGTATAAGCGTTAAGGGTGTTCTGGTTGCCCTTATAGCTGTAGTTAGAAACCGAGCTGATGGTGTTGTTTGAGAAATAGTTCTGAACGGGGAAACGATAGCCAGGCATAGCACCCTCGGTGTCGGCCGACACGGGGTTGCCATTGGCATCTACATACACCTGCTGGCCTGTCTCGTCTACCCATGCGGTAGGTGCATACCATGTTTGGCCACCGTTATACTCGATTACCGAATTATTTCTATCGGTAGTCTGGTGGTCGTAGATATAGTCAACCTGCACATCCCAATCCTTTGTAATATTAAAGGTGGCACCGAGGTTAACATTAAAATATTTGTTCTGCAAGTTGTCGGTATTGCTCTGTGCAACCTCTGATACGGGCTCGCGCAGATCGTTGCCAAACTGGTCTTGAGCGCCCTCGGGCATCAAGCGGCTCCAGCGGTAAAGATAGAGCCAGGGGTCGGCTACGGTGGTACCTACACCGGGGTAACGTTTGTTACGGTCAGAGTAGAGGGCACCAGCACGAAGGGTGACATACTTGTTAATTTCAGACGAAAGGCTTACCTTAGCGTTGTAACGGCGGAAGTCGTCGTGCTTAGCAGCACGCATCATACCATCCTGGTTCAGTAAACCGAGACCAATGTTATAAGAGGTTCGGCCGCTCTTGCCGTTTACAGAGAGGTTGTGCTGTGAAGAGGGAGCCCAGTCGCGCACCATGGCCTTCACACCGTCGTAGATACGATAACCAAACTTATTGGTGCCATCATAGTACCAGTCGCGACCGTAAACAACGGGGTCGTTATACTTTACCGAGCCACCATACTTCTTCTGCCACTCTACGGCTTTAGCGTAGCTGTCTTCGTCGATACGCCAGAAACCACCAGCGGGCATAGCGCCACCACGGTTAATCTGTGCGTCGAGGGTGTAACGCAATCCGTCGATGCCAGCCATGTCGATGTCGTTGGCAAGATGCTGGAACGAGAAGTTGTTAGTGTAGCTCACCTCAAACTTGTCGCTCTTAGCACCCTTCTTCGAGGTGATAAGCACTACACCGAAGGCGGCCTTGGCACCATAGATTGATGAGGCAGCGGCATCTTTCAATACTGAGATCGACTCGATGTCGTTGGGGTTCACCATCTGGATGCTGGGAATTTCTACGTTGTCGAGCAAGATAAGCGGATTGTTGTTACCACTGATAGAGGCTACCTGACCACGAATCTTAATAAGAGGGTCAGAACCTACCTCACCGGTAGGAACAACAACGTTCATACCAGGAACAACACCCTGCAAGCCACGGCCAGCGTCGGCAATAGGACGGCTCGACAGGTTCTTGTTAACGTCTACCGAGGTAACGGCGCCAGTAAGGTTGGCTTTCTTCTGCGTACCGTAACCTACAACCACCACTTCGTTGAGTTCTTTACCATCCTCAACCATCTGGATGGCCATGTTGGGCTTGGCTTGTACCGTTGTGGCTACGAAGCCAATGTAGCTCAGTTCCAATTGGGCTTTGGCATGTACCGAGATGGTGAATACACCATCAATATCGGTAATTACCGTGTTCTTTGTACCTTTCTCGGTAACAGTCACACCAACGAGGGGCTCGCCGTTGGCATCGGTAACAGTACCTTTCACAGTACGGGTCGACTGCTGAACAACATTTGTAGCATACACTGTACTGGCGGCGCTGCTGACTGCATTGCCATCGGCAGCCATAGCATTGGCTGAAGACAGCAAACCTAACATCAGGCATGCGCAAGCTGTTTTCCGAATAGTCAGACATTGGGCCATAGACCCATGTTTTCTTCGGCTAACGAAATAAGTAACTATACTCATGTTAGTTTGGTTAAGAGGTTAATATTAAAATATTTGAGTTATATATGTTTACACTGATTATATTATACTGATTGTAATATACTTATTATATGATACTTTAGGTATAACACTTTGGGTATGATATGGTTTGTACGATTTACAACGTTAGTAATAATATGTCACACTGTCATTGTTGTTTGATGTCATTTGAATTATTTTGAATTTTACTGATCTTATGTGCGAGCCATTCCTCGCTGTTCAGTGAGGGATAAGCCGTTACCGATAGAAGGGTTTCGCCTTAATGCCTGTATGCCGGACAAAGGTTTTTACACCTACTATATGGAGAATATAAGGCAAAGTTAAACATTTTTTATGAAAGCAGTGCTAAAAGCATAGTCTTTTTTTGAAAAAAGGTTGAAAACGTGTTAATAACACAAGATATTAACAATTATGACATGCCCCACCCCACCTTTTCCCCTTTATGTGGGAGGGAAAGGGGCAAATGGGTTTACACATTATTTTATATAGTTGACGAGTTGACGAGTTGACGAGTTGACGAGCTGATAGCTGAGCGAGCTAGGAGGAGTAGAGGGAAGGGAAGGAAAGGAAAGGAAAGGAAAGGAAAGGAAAGGAGAATAAAGTAGAATAAAGCAGAATAAAGCAGAGAGGACGCCAAGCAAACCAAGTAGGACGGTGGTCTCCGTGCCCCGTCCTCCAACAACCAAAATACAGCCCCACCCCCAACCCCTCCCCGCTGGAGAGGGGAGTGAATACCCTCACTTCTTGCTGGAGAACAGGGCACAGAGACCCTGTTCTACTATGGTTAGCATGGCAAATCTCAGTAGGACGGTGGTCTCCGTGCCCCGT
>CAKQFW010000169.1 GCA_934230965.1 uncultured Prevotella sp. | reverse complement strand
ATGCAACATCCGCACCTGCGCCGTCGACTGCTCCTGTGAGTCAAAATAGTCGACATCCATAGACAGCTCAGCCTTCTTGTTTCTACGTTTCTTGCGGTCGATGGTTATACATGTGTTGAGTGTCACACGGTATATCCAGGTCTTAATGTCGCTCTTGCCTTGGAACGATTCGTAACCGTTCCACAGCTTCACCAGCACCTCTTGAAAGAGGTCTGCCACCTCGTCGGCATCGTTAGAGAACATGTAACACACCGAATATATCGTGCTACGGTTATCATTTACAAGCTGCGAGAATTGTTGTTCTGTATTATTCATTTGCTTGTTCTTTAAAGCTGTTTCCTGTTTGTTAGACAATCAACCCATCGGGTTTACTACAGAAACGCCTATTTTTTTCTTTCAACTTGCATCGCTTTAGCTAAACACCCACACCTCAACGTTCACCCTTAACGCAAGAAATGAAAGAAAAAAGGTGGAATATTCCTAATTTGTTCAACGCATTGAACACTTTTAGCTAATATCTGTTCAACGCGCTGAACAGATTTTAGGTTTATTTGTTTCTTATTTTGAACAAATAGTTGTATCTTTGTGGCGAACAAATATAAAAGACGGAGGAGATATGGAAAATCTATTTAACCAATGCAGACGACTTTTAAGGGCTACCTCCTTAGACTACGTAAGACCTATTATGCAACGAGTGCATTGGCACCAAAGACTGCTTTCAATTAGAGGAGCACGTGGCGTAGGAAAAACCACATTACTATTGCAATATATCAAACAAACGTATGGAGACAATCCTCACAACGTTATCTATGTGAGTTTAGACAACTTATACTTCAGTCGACACACATTCATCGACTTTGTAGATGAATTCTATAAAATGGGCGGCAAGTACATCTTTGCCGACGAGGTACACAAGTATCAAGGATGGAGCCAAGAACTAAAAAATGCCTATGATGCATATCCTGATATGCACTTTGTCATTACAGGATCTTCTATTCTTAATATATTAAATTCAGATGCCGACCTCTCACGTCGTTGCATCAACTATAACATGCAGGGGCTTTCGTTTCGTGAGTACCTACTTCTAAGCAAAGGGCTTAAGTTTGACCCATTAGATTTGCCCACTCTTTTAGAAAAAACAGATGAGCTATGTATGGCTGTAAATAAAAAATGCCGTCCATTGGCTGATTTTGACAGATATCTTAAAATAGGATATTATCCATTTGTTCTAGAAGGAGAAGAAGACTATTATGAGCGTATATCAAATATTGTAAACCTTATACTAGAAATCGAACTACCACAATTGTGCGGTGTAGATGTATCTAATATCCGAAAATTGAAAAGTCTGTTGGCTGTGTTAGCATCAGAATATCCTATGCAGATAGATATGATGAAGCTGTCGGCTATGGCAGGAATGTCACGCACCACCTTGCTTGCCTACCTACAGTATCTACAGCGGGCCAAACTCATCAATTTGTTATATTCAGGAGACGCCACACTAAAGAAGATGCAACGCCCTGACAAAATATATATGGAGAATAGCAACTTGATGCAAGCATTGTCGCTGAATGGCGTAAATGAAGGCACTCAGCGCGAAGCTTTCTTTGTTAACCAATTAGTTTATCAGCATCGTATAGAATATGCCTCTTCACAGGCCGACTTTTTGGTAGACGGGAAATATACATTTGAGGTAGGAGGCAAGTCGAAGGAAGGCAAACAGATTGCTAATATAAGCAATGCATATATTGCTGCTGATGGCATAGAGTATCCTTATGGAAACAAGATACCTCTGTGGTGCTTTGGATTTTTGTATTAAATTAAAGACAACGACATTTCTATAAAAGCAGTAACACCTACACCTCAACGGAGGGCACCATCCTACTATAGTTTCCTTTTTTGTAATAACTACGCCAAGTGTAAAGATAAGTCAGGGTATCTAAAAAGTAGGACGAGGGACTCCGCGCCCCGTCCTCCCTGAGATAACCTATATCGCTTGCTGTTGGATGGGTGCTGGAGGACGGGGCACGGAGACCACCGTCCTACTATAGTTAGCAAGGCCATTCACTCCCCTCCATAAGGGGAGGGGGAAGCCGCGTAGCGGCGCGGGGGAGGGGCTCCTGTATATTTATACAATTTTACAATCCTTTAGATGCGTTTTGAGAAAGGCATCAAATTACGGTCTGAAAGCATGGGTTTCAGGGTGTGAAACCAAGGGTTTTAGGACGTGAAAGCATGGGTTTCAGGACGTAAAACCAAGGGTTTCTCAAATGAAAGGTATCAACTTTGAAAAGTGAAAGTATCATGCGGTAGTTTTCTTACAAACTGTAAGATAATTAACAAATATTGTGTGAACGAATGTAAAAATACAAGAATGAATATTTATACAGAACGTTGTGTTGTTTTGCATAAATATTCATTCTTATGTAGAGTTATACAGTTCAGATATAGCCCAAACACTTCTTTATACCAAAGACCATTTGTTATAATCTTAAAACTATTCGCTACAACAAAAGGTCTTTATATGTAAAGGCACCCATTAAAAGGTTGTAGGCTCCTTAAAAGGTTGTTATGCCCCACCCCATGATGGTAGACACTTGTGGTATGAGCGACATAGCAATCTTGCACTGACCCTTATAGTTGGGATGCCAGCTGGCGCCCAGGTCGGTGTCGAGGTTTACCACATTGTCCATTATGTTAGCCATATAAACCTTGTTCAGCTTCAGTGTTTGCTTGCCCAGTTCGGCAAGGGCCGCCTTGAGGTATGTGCTGGCCGAATGAGGTGTGACGCAGAGCACGGGTGTATCTTCGCCATAGCGAGCCTTAATGTCTTTTATCAGGTTAACATAACCGTTTACATACTGGTTTGAGGTGGGAATGGCTGTGGGCGAGAAGTCGTTGGTGCCCAGGTTTATGATGACCAGCTGTGGGGTGTAAGCCTTATAGTCGTAAGCCTCGTCGCCATGCTCGTCGAACACACGTTTCCAGCGGTCGGGCATATTGTTGATTGAAACCTGCACGCTGTCGGCATAGTGGCGCACGATGCCATGACCCGAGTGAGCCACCAGGGCATAGTCGGCATTAAAATAGCGGGCCACCAAGCAGCCGTAAGCCAGGTTGCAGTTTTCGGTCTCCAGCTTGAAGGGGTCTTTGCGACTGTTGCTCTCGGTGCCATAGCCACAGGTATAGCTATCGCCTATCACCTCGATAAAGCGGCCAGTGGGCTTCACAGCGGTAAGGGTAGCGTTTTTGTCGACCACCAGTTCTTTTACTGTGGTGCAACCAAACTCGCCCTCGGTACACTTCTGCAAGCGCAGTGTGTGGGGCCCCTTGCTCAGCTTTTCGGCCAAAGTGATGGTTTGAGGCTCGGTGCCCTTCACCATAATTTTCTTTATCCACTTACCATCAATAAACACGTTGTGGTAACTGGTGCCCTCGTCAGAAAGCACGGCGGCTATGCGGCTGCCCGTAAACTGGGTTTGCATATACACGCCCGTCCAGTCGTAGCGCACGCTGCCATCTTGCAGATGCTGCACACGGCCTGTAAACGACACTTGTTTTTTGTCGCCTGCCGACACACGCTTGTCGGCAGCGGTGGCCATAGTGCCACACATACAAATAATTGCCACAAGGGCTAACAGTTTTTTTCTCATTGTTTTAAATAAATTATATAAGTAAACGAGTTGACAAGTAGACGAGCTGATACCTGTACTTATAAGAGCTGCATTTAGATGTTAATGCAACAAAGCAAACAGCTTGTCTACTTGTTAACTCGTCTACTCGTCAACTAAAAAAAATTATTCATATTTCTGCAGCGGGCGTGCAGACCAGTCGTCGGCGACATAGCTGTCGGGGTAGACAGACTGGTTGACCACGTTGCCGTCCCACTCGCGGATGTAAGTGTTGAAGCGGCGCTGACCCTCTTCGAGCACGATGAAGCGAGCACCAGCCTTCATGTGGTTATAGACGGTGTTGCCGCCCGTGTAGCGTCCGAAGCCGAGCAAGATGTTGTGCCACAGCGTAGTGTAGTCGTTGTCGTGGTCATGGCCCACAAAGATGCCCATCACGTCGCCGCCCTCCATCATGGCTGTAAACATGCCGGTGTTGAAGTCGGGGCCACAGCAGCGCTCGCGGCGTGTGCCTATGAGCGAGTTGTTGGCGTCGGAAGCGGCCTCGTTAAACTCAGGCAGTGCGATATGGAAGAAGGCGAGGGCGGGCAGGGTCTTGCCGCCATTGGCGTCCTTCAGCGCCTGTGCTTGCTGACGATACCAGCTTACCTGGTCGAAGGTGAGCCATGCGTAGGTGCCACGACTCCTGTCGGCAGGGAAGCCCTTGGGGTAAGAGTGGGAGTCGAGACAGTAGAGTATGGCAGCGTCGTTCTTGCCGTTGCGGTCCTTCAGGGTCACCACATAGTCGAGCTCCTTCGACCCCGTGAGGTCGGGCAAGATGTTGTTCTTCACGCCACGCGCAATGTTGTAAAGCTCGCGGTTGGACAGTCCTTGCTCGCTGTCGTGGTTGCCAA
>CAKQFW010000168.1 GCA_934230965.1 uncultured Prevotella sp. | reverse complement strand
ATTCAGACCATAAAAGTGTTATAGTTCTACAAAGAAAAGCTTGTTTGTATGAAACGAAACGCTGGTTATGCCACAAGACGATTTGCATTTTTCTTCCAACTTATTTTTTTATCTTTACTTAGCCCCCCTCGTTCGTGTGTGACTATACAAACAAAGGTAAATTAATTTCTTCAACAACCGTTGCCCACAACGACGAATAAAAACAAATAAAAACACAAGCAATATGACAATAATTAAACTAAAATTTCGCCCCTCAACCACAACCTTTCAATCAGGCAAAACAGTGTTCGCTTTCTTGCAAGAACAGGTGTTGAGACAAAAACGTATGCAACGCCTCGGCACCGCCAAAACCTACACCAGCGCCTACCGGCGTTTTAAAGAGTTTAGGCGAGGCGTTAACCTGACTTTTAACCAACTGTCGCCCAGTATGATAGAGGAATATGAGGCCTGGCTTACCAACCGAAACCTGAAGCAAAACACCATTCGTTTCTACCTTCGCACCCTTAACACGTTGATGCATAAAGCCATTGACGAAGGGTTGCTAAACGAAGACCGCAAACTCTTCAGTCGTGTACATCTGTCGTATGTCAAAACTATCAAACGCGCAGTCTCTGAAACCGATATACGCGCTATACAGCACCTGTCGTTGCCCCAAGGCAGCATGCTGGCCTTCGCTCGCGACCTCTTCATGTTCAGCTTCTACACCCGAGGCATGGCATTTGTCGACATCGCCTTTCTGAAGAAGTCGAACCTGAAAAATGGCATGCTGTGTTACAGTCGAAAGAAAACCAACCAGCTGCTCACCATAGAGTGGGAGCGCGAGCAGCAAACAATCGTTGAACGTTATGCCTCTCAAACCCAAGGCTCGCCCTACATGCTGCCCATCATCAAGAAAGCCGACGGCACCGAATACCGACAATATCAACGTATGCAAGAAAATGTGAACCGTGCGTTGAAGAAAATTGGTGATAGGATAGGGCTGAAGATGCCACTCACCGCCTATGTTGCTCGACATTCGTGGGCCAGCATCGCCCGAAATCTAAACATCCCCATCACCATCATCAGCGAGGGCATGGGGCATCAATCGTATAAAACCACTCAGGTGTATCTCGACACCATTGATACGTCAAGAATTAATGAGGCAAACCGAAATATTATTCGGCGAATAAACAAGGGGAGATAAACTGATATCTGTGTCTATGCAAAGGCAAATTGGCGTAAAAAAGCATCTTAAAACGTGCGCGTCTTCTATTGTAAGACAAGATTTAAACTTACCATCATGATAATCAGATACTTTTAAAGATAAACAAAGTAACGTAAATCAATATTTTGTCTATACATTAATAAAAATGGAAATTTTTTATGTAAAAATGGCAATAAATGCAAGAAAAGCAGTATCTTTGTGAGCGGTATCTTGTCTTACAATAGAAGACATAGCCCTAAATGACAAAGAAGCCACACAAAGCCATAACCAAACTGGCAATACTCAGTAACAGATTGATCATATGAGCGATGTTAGAGCACCATGGGTACAATCATTAAATGCAATGATAGCCAATAGGATAGACATAAAGTAGAAGAGATTTTATGGAGCAGGATTGCACGAGTTCTCAGTCTACAGCCGACGAAACCAAGTGTTTTCAAACCACTGAAAGCACACCATTTCTAAAGGGCACACACGTTTCTGAGCCAGAGAAAACCACTGGCCCAGCGATAAAGAAGCGCCCCAAGGTGAACACTGAAACAAAGAAAAACGCCACCCCGAAAACAAAAAACAAAGATAGCCAAGCACAGCAAGACCGTTGCACCACATGGAGCTATCTTTTTGTACATAACCAGAAAGTAAAGTCGATAGAAGACCAACTAAAGAAAGACCATATCACCCACTTTGTGCATAAAACCATCAGGTATGTGCCGCGTCACCGAAACCGTGATGCCATGCGCGAGGTAGAGACGCCATCAGTAAGCGGACTCATCTTTCTGCAAGGTCATCCCGACATGTTACAGCACTATTTAGACGAACATTTGCCATCTCACAAACTGTGCAAAAACTGTAGCACAGGCCGCGTGGCCACCATACCGTGCAACCAGATGGAGCCCTTTATGCGTGTGGCCGAGTCGGAGCCCGAACGCCTCCGCTTCCTCCTTCGCCCCTTCGTCTATTATTCAAAAAACCGCACCTTGCTGCGCATCGTCTCGGGCCAGTATGCGGGACTCGAAGGCTACGTCATACGCATTGCTCGCGACCGCCGACTGGTGATGGACGTAGGCGGAATGGCTGTAGCCGTGGCGGGTGTGCATGCCGAGCGCTTTGAAGAGGTAAACAAAAACGCTGCTAACAAGGCCGACCGCGAAGCCTTCTACCATCGCAATCTGCATGAGCGCAACGCCTTCATCGACCGCTACTTCCACCCTGTGAAGACCGAGCAAGAGGTGGCGGCTCAAAGAGAAAATATCGACATCCTTCGACTGCAAACCCTGGTCGACGTTCGCGAAAAGCGCTTAGACATAAAAGACGCTTTCGATACCTTCTATTTCATCATCGAAGAGATAGGCTACTACTACGCCCCCTTCATACATTATTTCAAAGACAGCTTACGCCCCATCTTCGATGCCGGAAAGCAGGTAATGCAAGAAATCGTCCACATCATCACCCATCTTGACGAGGGCGACCTGCGCCAACGCTGCGAGACCGAAAACGAAGCACTAAGAAACAATTATGGCTACTTGTTTGAGTAGGGCAGTCGTCTTGAGTAGGGCAATCATCAACCAGCAATAGCACACATGGTTAATGCAGAAATTCTTCAAGCCTTTCTGTGGCACATCAGCCTCTATTCACATTCGCTGGAAGATATTGATACAGAAGCCGATTTGATAACGCGGGCTCGCTATTTCATAGGCATCGACCTCGGTCTGCTACGAGAGGGTATACGTTTCGACGATGTGTTGCTCTTACTCTTGCTTGATATTGAAAGGCAAATCAATAAATGCGACTGGAGCGGTGCCGAACGCAATTGCCAACTCTTCGACCGCTTAGCCCAAAACCAAAAAGTATCAATAACATTATTGTTTGAAAGATGGTATCATGAAGCCGAGGTCCTTCGTCGCCAAGGCTTCTACGATAAAGCCCTCTCGTGCACCTATCAGGCCGAGGCCTTTGCCGATAACCCTTTGCATAAATTCAGAACATTGCTGTTGCGTGGCGACATTGAGAGCGCTAATAATAATAGGTATGAGTTTGGCATCAATTCTTTGTCATTAGCACTTTATGAGGCCGAGCAGTTAGGTCAGCAATATGTGGCGCAAGTGTATAACAAAATGGCCCACATGTGCTCTATGCGCTATGCAGGGTTAGGCATTTATTTCTTGCGTAAGGCACAAGTTATTGGTGATAAGTTGGGCGATGCGCAGTTAATCCTCGACAATAAGTTTGCAAGAGCTAATTCGTACATCGTGTTGGCCTCGCGCCACCCCAATGAAGAGCTGCTGTTCTTAGACGAAGCAAAGCGTGTGCTCAACAGCATACAGTATGATAAGTTGCCACTGCCCCAAAACAAGATATATTATAAAGAAATGTGGGCCCGCGTCAACCACGATGTTGAGCCACTGAAAGAAGCCTATGCCTTTTATGCAAAAATCAATGCGCTGGATGATGTCTGTAGGATATGTGATGCCATTATCGAGATAGGCATCAACTATCACCAACCTGCACAGGCCCTTCCTTATATTGCTATCTATCGTGAGGCACTGATAAAGCGAAACCGAAAAGATGTGCAAACCAGTTTGCGCCAACTGCAACAAGCCGAAGAGATTATCAATGGGATACTGGGAAGAGAAACGAAATAAATTGATAAGTCAGTTGCCCACGCTGCTCGACATCCTTAATCAGATATCGTTGCGTGAAGAACTGTTTTACCTGAAGCCGAGTCCTTTTAAGGGCGTGTTTCCCACTCATTATCAAGAGGGAATGTTCTCTACCATGTTAGATGCCGATGGTAGAACACAACTATGGCCAATGGGCTTGTTGCCCTTCACCTATTACAGGGGGCAGTCGCAATATTTCCCACTGTGCAAACCATCGCTCTATCGTAAAGGCACAAGAAAGAACCCTGTGTTAACCATGACGCCCTCAAAAGTGTTTTTAGAGCGCTTGCGTGCTTGCGAACTGGAACTGGTGATGCAGAAACACCCGATGAACGATATCTTTCATCATGGCACAAGGTTAACATACCCTGATGGTACAGAAGAAAACATATCATTGTCTATCGACTATTTAGCATTGGCACAGCATTATGGCATCTGTACCGAACTGTTAGACCTCACGGTAGACAAATGGGTGGCAGCGTTTTTTGCTTGCACCAAGTATGTGAATGGCGAATACAAACCCGTAACCGACACAAATAGTTATGGCGTGTTTTATGAGATATATGAGCAAACGCACGACATGATGCCAGGCGTTACCGCTGCCGCCAGAAAGATAAGAGCCATTGGCCTTCAACCATTTTCGCGCCCTGGAGAACAAGCTGGCTTTGTCTATACCATGACAAAAGGCCAAAAC
>CAKQFW010000167.1 GCA_934230965.1 uncultured Prevotella sp. | reverse complement strand
ATTTTAATTGTGATATTTTGTTCATAATTTCTGTTAAACAATCTTCGGGAGTTATGCAAGGTTGGCAGGCTTGCTCCATCGGACACCAGTCAGTGCCTGAACGGTTAATGATGTGTGGCACTTGCTGGTCATAACTCACCTTTATGTTTGTTGTTGAGAGCAAACCGAGTGCCCCTTCACTAATGAGCAAAGCGTGAAGCCGAGTTACGCCCCCTAATATCATGAGTGCAGCGGCTGCTTTTCCTACAACTTTATCAACCACAGTGGCGCCCTTCAGTTGTGCCGTGTCGTGGTTCACTATATGTAGTAAAGTGGCAATACCTTTGGTGTCGTAGGTGGTGATTGTGCCGTTGTCGATGACGATTGAGTGATGTTCTTTTTTAAGTAAGTCGATAAGTGGTTGTATCATTCCTCTTGTTGTTTCAATTGTTCGGTAAATTCATCAATCTTACGCATTTCTGCAGGTATCTGTATGCCTTGTGGACAGTGCTCAACACATTGTCCGCAACCTATGCAGTGGTTAGCTTGGCGCAATTTAGGAACACTACGGTCGTAGCCTATCAGGAAGGCTCGGCGGGCGCGTTTGTAGTCAGGGTCTTCAGGCCCCTTGTTGGGCATGTTACCTTCTTTTATACATTTATTATAATGGGCAAATATTGCCGGAATGTTAATACCATAAGGGCAGGGCATGCAATAGTTACATTCGTTACACGGTATGGTGTTGAGGTTATAAATATCATCGGCAATGGTCATGAGAAAGTCGTTCTCTTCTTTGCTAATGGGCTTGAGTGGTGAATAGGTACATAAGTTCTCCTTCAAGTTTTCCATGTAGCTCATGCCACTTAGTACGGTGAGCACGCCTTTTGGTGTACCTGCAAAGCGGAAAGCCCAACTTGCTACACTCTTTTCGGGTTCACGTTCCTTCATCTTTGCCACAATATTGTCGGGTACCTTGGCCAAGCGTCCCCCCAATAGAGGTTCCATAATAACGGCTGGGATGTGTCGTTTCTCAAGTTCGCCATATAGGTATTCGGCATCAGTATTGCTGTCGTTAATCTCATCGGCATAGTTCCAGTCGAGATAGTTGAGCTCTATTTGCACAAAGTCCCAGTGGTATCGGCCCTCGTCGTGCCATTTTAGCAATAGGTCGAACACCTCAATATCTCCATGAAACGAGAAACCAAGGTTTCGAATGCGCCCTTTCTTTTGTTGTTCTACTAACCAGTCGAGGATGCCATTATTCATGTATCGGCGCTGAAATTGCTCCATTCCATCGTCGCCAATACCCACAGCATGCAGCAAAAGATAGTCGACATAATCTACCTGTAACTCTTTTAGTGAGTTTTCAAACATCTGTTGCGAAGCCTCACGTGACCACGTTTCAGGAGAAAAGTTAGAGAGCTTTGTAGCGATGTAGTAGCTACTACGCGGATGTCTGTGTAGGGCTGTACCCGTAGCGGCTTCAGAGTGTCCTTGACAGTAAGCTGGCGACGTGTCAAAATAGTTTACGCCATGCTCCAGCGCATAGTCAATCTGTCGGTTTATCATTTCCTGGTCAAGTGGGGCGTTTGGATGCTCATTGCCAGTGCCACCACCTACAACGGGCAGACGCATCATACCATATCCCAAAAGTGAAACCCTTTCCTTTGTCTTGGGGTTTATACGATAGGTCATTTTGTCTTTGGGCGGTTCTCCATAGTGACCCTGACTGCTGATGGAGCCTCTGTTCTTACAAGCTGTAAGGAGCGACGATGTAGCCACCGCTCCACCGCCTACCAACTTGAAGAAATTACGTCTGTTAATATTTTTATTCATACTGTATCTTTCGTTCTGTTTTGTTTGCTATTGTATTGACAATAAATATATTAACGTTTTACTTTAATGTGTTGCTTAAATATATCGATGCACCTCGTGCCCTTCAACATAAATGGCTGAGAATGGGCGTGCAGGACAAAGATTTTCACAGGCTCCACAACCAATGCAACGCTCAGTATTTACGGCTGGAATCATGGGTGCCGATGGGTTCTTGGGGTTAGAACTTACCATGGTGATGGCTGCCGTGGGGCAGTGTCGAGCACAGTTGCCACAGGCTTTGCCATCGGTTATGGGTATGCAGTTTTTCTTTATCCACACGGCATGGCCTATCTGTATGCTCGATTTGTCTTCAACCTTAATAGGTTTGATAGCGCCAGCAGGACATGCATCGCTACAGCGTGTACACTCAGGGCGGCAGTAGCCACGTTCATAGCTCATGGTGGGCTGCATAAGTGTTAACAGGCTTGTTGAAGGACGTAGCACATCATTAGGACAGGCGGCTACACATAACTGGCAAGCTGTGCAGTGGCTCGACATGTTCTGAGCTGATAGTGAACCAGGTGGCGTAAGTGGTGTATCGCGATGCGGAGCTTGTTTATCTACAATCTCGGCAATGCCGCCATCTACCTTCTTCTTTTCCTGTGCCAATACTGTCGTTGTTGTGGCTATAGTAGTTCCTACGAGGAACGAACGGCGAGCCGTGTCAACGGTATCGGTTTTCGCATCTGAATTAGGCTTAACATCAACTATTTCGGTAGTTGTCTCTGTTTTTTTCTTCTTGGGCAGATGCGTAAACGTTATGGCGTGTTGTCGGCATTGATCAATACAATCGCCACACACCACACAACGTGAGGCATCTATGGTATGTTCATTCGAATTGATGCAAGCTGCCTTGCAGCTACGTGCACATAAGCCACATTTGTTACACTTGTTTTCATCTATCTTTACCTTAAACCATGCGAAGCGAGCCAAGAAACTGAGCAAAGACCCTACAGGGCAAATGGTGTTGCAATAAGTACGACCGTTGCGCCAAGCCAGCACGACAACAAACAGCAACGTGGCGAAAGCGATGATGAAAGTAGGTAAACTACGTATCCATATCTCTCGGCTATAGAAAGCATAACTATCGGTGCGTTCAGCCACCCAAGCTAAGCCGTTATTGCCCACAATATAAATAGGCTGAAAAATGTTTTGTGCGATGCGACCATACGCGCTGTAAGGGGCCAATAAGGCAACAAGTGAGCCAACACCCGCAATAAAAGCAATGATGAAGAGCGCCAAAACACCATAGCGTAGCCAACGCTTTTCTGCCGAATAACTGAAGCGATGTTTCTTTTTCTTTCGCTTCGCACTAAGCCATGACACAATGTCTTGCATTACGCCCAAAGGGCATATAACAGAGCAATAGATTCTGCCTACAACAAGTGTTAGTACGGCCAATGCTAATATGACGCCTACATTAATGGCTAATAATGCTGGTAAGAATTGTATCTTAGCCATCCAACCCAGCCATGTGTGCAGTGTGCCAGTAAAGTCGAGCAATAGCAGTGTGATGAGCGTGAAGAATATTGCTGCCAGTACTGTTCTTATTTTTCTTAACTTATTCATAATGTGTAGTATAAGTTTGTTCGTTAAAATTTTAATTTAAAGCCTCCCATACATGTCACTCCAGGCATTTTATAGCCATCGTTTATCATGTAATCGGTATTGGTGAGGTTGTCGAAATGGGCAAAGAAATCGACATAAGAGGTTGCACTATAGGTTAGGCCTATATTTAATAAGGCATAATTTTGATGTGCTACATCATCAGCTACGTATAAGCCGCCCACACCTTTTAGCTCAGCATTGATATTGAAGCGAGGCAACGCTTGCCAGTTGGCCTCTACGAGATATTGGTTCTTAGGGGCCCCTGTTAGATTTTTAAGAGACGTATGCATATAACTGTACGATGTACGAAGCCATAATTTGTCAATGGGCTGACTGGTAACACTCAGTTCTAAACCTTTGTTGCGGAAGCTGCCAGTGTTAACATTCTTGCCGCTAACGGTTTGAATGATGTTACTACCCTCAGCAAAATAGCCAGTAATATCAATATTTAGATAACGCGCAAACCGATGATTTATTGTTATTTCATAATTCATCATGTTTTCCGGATTTAGGTCTGGATTATGTGGAGGGTAGAGGTATAGTTCGCGGAATGAAGGATTACGATATCCTTTTGCCATAGATGCCTTTAACCCCCAGGTTTCAGAGGGATGAAAAACAAAACCTACTTGTGGCAACCACTGAGTTCCAAACTTATCACTATTAGCCATACGCAAGCCACCATTAAATGATAGTTTGTTGTTGAATAGACCTTGCTGTAAGGTAACGTAGGGTGAATACTCGGTAATGCTTTTACGTTCAAGGATACCAGCACCAGAAGTATTTCCGCCCGACATCGGAATCTTTCCTCTATAAGTATTAAAATCAAAACCTATTGTAGCCGTGGCATTTTGCCATGTATTTATATTTTGATAGGCAAGGATGCCGAAACGGTCGTCAAGGCTATGAAAATGTTTCGGGTCATCAATATAATGGTTTCCATAGCTGTAGTAAAGGCGCACGGCACCATCAGCATTGCGATATTGGTTTGTGAGCGCCAACGACGTTTCGCCACGAGTGATATTTTGATGGATAATATAGTTGGCATTGTGCAGTTGTGCGTAAATGGGGTCGTTGTCTTTAAAATTAACCAATGAATAGTCGGCCGATAACTTGAAATGACTACTTACCTCATATCC
>CAKQFW010000166.1 GCA_934230965.1 uncultured Prevotella sp. | reverse complement strand
ACGGCCAACCTGACGACGATGAATTTATAGCCCTTTCTGATGGAAGCCTCGATGAATTCAACATAGCACAACACGTTGCAGCACACCAAGGTCAGACTACAGAAACAGTCGACGTTGATGCCCCCCCTGTTGATTATGACGAACCGTTGGTAATGGCTCAGAACGATGAGGTAGCGCCGCAAATCGACGAGGTGGCACCTCAAGAAGGCCCAACATCTGGCGAAGAATATTGCGATGCCACCGACAACAGTCTGCCCAATGACTTAGGATACGACTGTGCCAGCGAGCAGCCCACTGACGACCTCGCCAGCAATGACTTGATGGTTTAATCTTCTATTTCACACACTACTCTTTAACCGTTTTTATGATGCAAAGCCACACAATGCAAGATAAAAAACGAAAGTACAACAGCAGCGCACCCGTCAGCATGGCACGGTGCGTTGCCTTGTGTCTTTTTATGGCGTTGGCCATGCTTTTTGCCCCCAACGCACAAGCCAAGATATACCTCGTAGCAGTGGGTATATCTGATTATCCAGGCACGATGAACGACCTGAAACTGCCCGCCAATGATGCCAAGACCATTGCTTGGCTTTATTCGCAAAACTCTCATGTAAAATATTCGTTATTGCTGAACAGCGATGCTACAAAAGACCGCATCGTAAAGGCTATGAGCAAGGTGTATAGCGAGGCTACCGCTAACGATATTGTGGTGTTCTTCTTCAGCGGACACGGCTATCCTGGCGGCTTCGTAGCCCACGATGCCAAGCTCGACTATCAGGTGATACGCAAAGCCATGGCCAGCACAAGCTGTAAGAACAAAATGATCTTTGCCGATGCCTGCTTTGCAGGAAAGATACGCACCAACGGTCGCGACAATCAAAGCTCGGTAGCGTCGGCCAAGAAGGCCAACGTGATGCTCTTTCTCTCGTCGCGCAGCAACGAGGTGTCTATCGAGCGTCGCGACATGAAGAACGGCTTCTTCACCACCTATCTCGTGCAAGGCTTGCGCGGCGGTGCCGATGCTAACCGCGACCGCACCATCACGGCCAAAGAGCTGTTCGATTATGTTCACTCGGGCGTGATAAAGCTGTCGCGCAACACGCAGCACCCTGTTATGTGGGGCAAATTCTCTAACGATATGCCTGTGATGAAATGGTAAAACTTGCGAAACTAAAATATAATACGTAATAAAAAAATGTCAAACGATATTCTTAAAATAAAATGTCCGCATTGCGGAGCCGTGCTCGCGGTAAAAAACATTCCTAATATTGAAACCAAGGTGGTGCCCTGCCCCATCTGTAAGCAGAAGTCGCCATTCCTCAATTTCAAGGTCTTGCCACAGAACAATCAGCCACAGGCCGACCCTGGCACCGACCTACCCGAAGGTATGGGTGGCCAGCCGCGTGGCAATAACCCCGAACTTACCGACTATGACCAGAACCACGGCATGCCCCCCAAGACACCCCTCTTCTCAATAAAGGTTTCGGGCTCGCCCAAGGGTTTCTTGCTGCGCGAGGGGCGCAACGTGATAGGTCGCAAGGCACAGGCATCGCAAGCCACCATACAAATCGACACCAACGGCCAGAAGCGTATGAGTCGTGAGCACATCGTTATCAACGTTACAGCCTCGCCACTTACGGGCTATGTGCACACCGTGTCGCTCTTCAAACAGCAGGTAAACGCCACCATGGTAAACAACCAGCCGCTGATATTTGGCGACGAGGTGGTGCTGAAGTCGAACGACGTCATACAGTTGCCCGACGCCACACTGCGCATCGTTAGTCCTGACGAAGAAGAAACCGTCTTCTAACCATCGTCTAACGTTTATCCCCCCCCACATCGCGCCCCACAAGGCACCCCTCCCAATCATAAACATCATAACAAACAATCAGAACAAAAATGATGAAATTTAAATTAAAAGCATACAGCATACAAGAGTTTGGACAGCGCAAAGATGCGCAAGGCAACCCTCACCAAGAAGACAGCATATACCCCTTGCATGGCAAGCAGACCGATGCCGACCGCCTCTTCATCCTGTGCGATGGCATGGGCGGACACGATGCTGGCGAGGTGGCCAGCGCCACCGTGTGCGAGGCTATGAGCCAGAGCGTAAACGCCAGCGCGCCTAACAGCGAGGCACTGTTTACCGACGAGATGTTGCTGAAGGCGGTGAATGATGCCTTTCATGCCCTCGACCAGAAAGACAGTGGCGCCACAAAGAAGATGGGCACCACCATGACGTTCTTAAAACTGCATGCGGGCGGTGCCACCATCGCACACATGGGCGATAGCAGGGTGTACCACATACGCCCCGGCAAAGATGCCGACAGCACACAGATATTGTTCATGACCGAAGACCACTCGCTGGTGAACGACCTCGTCAAGATAGGCGAGCTCACGCCCGAAGAGGCCCGAGTGTCGCCACAAAAAAACATCATCACCCGTGCCATGCAGCCGCACATGGAGCGTCAGCCCAAAGCCGACATTCATCATGTTACCGACATCAAGCCAGGCGACTACTTCTATCTCTGCTCTGATGGTATGCTCGAAGAGATGGAAGATGCCAACATACGCTTCAACTTCTCTGACATGAATGGCAACGACGAGAACAAGGTGCAAGTGCTTACCAACGCCACCATCGACAACCGCGACAACCACACGGCCCTCATCATTCATATTCTTGATGTTGAGGGCGAGGCCGAAGGGGTGCCAGCAGCAGCAGCAGCGCCCACGGCTACGGCTGCTCAGCCAGCTTCATCATCTCCCACGTTTACGGCCGATGTTATTGACGACGAACAGCCTGTGGTGCCGAATCATCCAGCCAACACGCCACACCCCACACCAGCAAGCAGCAATCGTAAGGCCAAGGGCATGATGAAATTTGTTTTGGCACTCCTCATTACCTTGCTGGCCGCTGCCGCCTATTTCTTTGTGCCCATGCTGCTAAAAAATAAGCCTGAGCCCACTAAGCCTAACAAACCTAACGTTGAGCAAAAAGATAAAAAGAAGAAAACAAACAAGCGTCGCACCACCAATGTTGCGCCTGCCAATAAGCCCACCGAGGCTGCTACACCCACCCAGGCCGTCAGCGCTACCGAGGGCGCAGCGTCAGGCACCCCCAGCAAGCCCAATGCTCCAGGCAAAACGAACATTCCTAATAAGCCCGCTGCCGCTCCTAACAAGCCCGCTACCGAGGCTGCTCCCGAACACGGTGCGCACACCAGTTCGGCAGCGCCCGCTGCTACCGAGACACACGAGCATAGCGCTGTTGACAAGCTTCGTGAGGGCTTTAACAAACACAACCATGCGGCCGACGCGCCTGGCAAAGGCATGAAATAAAACAATATGAACGCACTGAAGACCAACGCCGTGCTGCAAAACGGCAAATATCGCATAGAGGGGGTGCTGGGGCAAGGAGGCTTCGGCATTACCTATCTGGCCACACAGGTGGCGCTGAACCGTAAGGTCACCATCAAAGAGTTTTTTATGAAGGAACTGTGCAACCGCGATGAACAGACCTCGCAGGTGTCGGTACCATCAATGGGCAGTGTCGACACCGTAGCTCGGTTTCGTGCTAAGTTTGTGAAGGAGGCGCAAACCATTGCCGCCCTTAACAACCCGCACATCATTCATATTCATGACATCTTTGAAGAGAACGGCACGGCCTATTATGTGATGGACTATCTCAGCGGTGGGTCGCTATCCGACCTCGTGCAGCGCAATGGCGTCTTGTCCGAGGCTACAGCCCTTGGCTATATTCGTCAAGTGGCCGATGCCCTTAGCTATATTCATGCCCGCAACATCAACCATCTCGACATTAAACCTTCAAACGTGCTTATTGATGGCAACGGCAATGCTGTGGTCATCGACTTTGGCTTGTCGAAACGTTACGATGAAACGGGCTCGCAAACCAGCACCACACCCGTGGGCATCAGTCATGGCTTTGCGCCCATTGAGCAGTATCAGCCTGGCGGCGTAAGCACCTTCTCGCCCGCCACCGACATCTATTCGCTGGGGGCCACGCTGTATAAACTGCTGTCGGGACAAACGCCGCCCAACGCTACAGCGCTGCTCGATGCCGACCTCGACCTCTCGCGCCTATCAGCATCGCCCACCACCAAGGCAGCCATCGTTGCGGCCATGCAGCCCAAGCGCAAAGGCAGACCCCAAACCGTTGAGGCATTTATCGCTATGCTCGACGAAAAGGTTGCCCCAAGCGTTGCCGTGCCCCTACAGGCTACGGTAGACGAAGAGGCTACGGTCATCGCGCACGAGCCTGAGGTTCCTCAGCCTAAGGCAGAAAAGCCTTCTGCACCTCAAGCTAAGGTGAAAAAGTCTACGGCTTCTCAGCCTAAGGTAGAAAAGCCTTCTGTTACTCAAGCTAAGGAAGAAAATCCTATAAGTAAGAACCTCGGCTTTAGTTATATGCGTGCCTTGGCGGCCTTTGTCGTTATCTTCGTGTCGATGTATCTGATAGATAGGCTTTCTGCGTACTATACAGGACCTGCCCTGAAGTCGGTTGCCGAAGCAGATTATTACCAACTTGACACAAACTTCTTTCAGATGATTTTTATCACGGGGTCAGGCTTCGCGCCTAACCCTGACAGCTGCGTAACCTATTATTATGCTGACCCTAGTGCA
>CAKQFW010000165.1 GCA_934230965.1 uncultured Prevotella sp. | reverse complement strand
AGAACTTACGGAAGATAAACATATGTGCTGTATGCCTTGCGGATGCTTCGGATAACCAGCAAGGGCAACAATGCAAAAACAACGAGGGCAAGGATATTAGGCCAATCGTATATCAAGGCATTGCCGTTGAACACACAGGTTTGATATAAACGGAAATAATGGCGCAAGGGGAAGAGGTTAGCCAACACTTCGAGCGGTGCATCCATAGCAAAGGTGGGAAACGCGGTGCCCACCATTGAATAGCTGAGTACGCCCCACAACGAGCACATGCTCATTGACATGCGCAACGAGGGGAACAAACCAAACATGAAGATGGCGAAGCCCATTGAACCCATAACGCTGAGCACAGCCAGCAAGGCGATGACGCCTACCCCACCCTCGTGCGGGAAATGTAACACCTTATATATATATAATAGGTATAGGCCGAAGATGGTGAGATGCACCAAGAGGTGTGGCAACATTTTACCAACAAGCGCTACCCAACCTTTACCACCCGCTATCTTGATGAGCTGACGCGAGGTATTGAGTTTTAGTTCCATACCCAAGGCATAGGCCGTGATAAGGAAGACGAAGAGCAGCAAACAGCCTGGCACCAACATGGTGCTAAGATATACATTATAATTAATCCAGGGGTTGGCCACCGTGTGTAGGTCGATCTTGATGGGCTGTAGAAACGCATTGATTTGTGCGTCGGTAAGCCCCTTGGCCTTGAGCGTGGCCGACCCTACTGCCGCCGACCCTAACGTAGAAATGGTTTTGAGGTCGCGAAAGAGCAGCGAGCCCGCTGTGAGCGAGGTGTACGTATAATAGAACGAGATGGTGGGCTGACGTGACGACATCAGCGCATCGGTGGTTCCTTTAGGATAATAGAGGAACGCGTAGATGGTGCCCTGCTGCATAGCCTTGCGCGCCTCTTCAACATTGGGATAGCGCGCCACGATGTGCGTGGTTTGAAAGGCGTCGAGCGAGCGGGTGAGCTTTCTTGTGAATGAAGTGTTGTCGAGGTCGACCACGCCTACAGGCATCTCTTCAGGCTGCCCCTCATCCATCAACGATGTGAAGAACACCGTGACGAGGATGGGAAACACCACCATGCCGAGCACATAGACCGGATTGGCTATGAGGCGTCGGCACTCGCGCTTGGCAATGAAGAGGATGCGTGAAAAACTATTCGACATGATAAATAACGATTATTTCTTGATGATGAGCGACATGCCAGGACGCAAGCCCTCGAAAGGCTTGATAGGACGCGCCTTCACCTCAAAGGTCTTCAGGTCATACTGTCCGTTAGCCTTGGTGGCCTTCCAGGTAGCATACGAGCCTTGGTCTTTGATGTAGTAGACCTTCATCTCGATTTCTTTGTTGAAGGCGGGCACAAAAGCGGTGATGGTGCTACCCACCTGCATGCCGTTAAGCTGGTCTTCGCGCACATTGAAGGTGCCCCACATATCATCGAGGATAGAAATATTCATGATGGGTGAGCCAGTGCCAATGAGCTCGCCCACCTTGGGGAAGACATCGCTCACCTCGCCCTCTTTCTGGGCTATCTGCATGGTTTCGTTGATGTAAGAGTTGACCTCTTGCACAGCACCCTTAGCACGATTTACCTGTGCGGCGGCAGCCAGCTTCTCTTCGCGGCGGGCTCCGTTCACAGCCATATCATACTGGCTTTGGGCTGCCTTTACCTGGGCCTCGAGGGCTTTATAATTGGCAAAAGCCTCATCACGTTTCTGGGCAGACATTACGCCCTCGTCATAAAGACGCTGCACGCGGTTGTACGACTTCTGCGCAATCTCTAAGCCTGCCTTAGCCTGTTGCAAGAGGGCAAAGGCACCATTGATTTGCTCGCGACGGGCACCGTTGTTGGCCATTTGGTCCATGGCCGAGGCGGCGCTTTCGGCCGACTGTGCCTGTGCCAACTTGGCCTTTACATCGGGGGCGTCGAGGATGGCCAAGGTGTCGCCCACCTTTACATAGTCGCCTTCTTTGACGCGCAATTCTAACACGCGTCCGGGCACCTTGCTCGATACGCGATATTCAGATACCTCAACGTATCCTTGTATCACTTCGGGTTCGCTCTTGAAGGCAAGTGTTCCAATCAAGCCGATGGCAACAATGGCCAGGGTGAAGACGGCCACCATCAGCAAAATTCTTTTATGTACTAATGCTTTTTCTGTCATAACTTTTTTCTTGTAGCATTGTTATTGTAATGTTCCAAGTGCCTTCTTTAAGTTCACCTGGCTTAATTTTAAATCTATCTCTGCATCGATCTTCTGCGACTGCGCTTGGAGCCACGCGGTTTGCGCCTCCATCACATCAGTAGAGGGGATAACGCCCTCTTTGAAACCGAGGTTGGCACAGCGTAGGTTCTCGTTGGCCTTGTCAACATTAATGGTGGCCATTTGCAACTTGCGGCTGGCCTCGATGGTTTTGAAACGACTCTGGTTTACCTGCAACTCTACCTTCTCACGAATTTCGCTCAATTCGAGCTGTGCTATGCAGGTGGCAGCCTTGCTGGCCTTTACTTTGTATTCGCCCTCAAACCAGTTCCATACAGGCACGCGAACAACGACGCCCACATTCCATACGCCAGCAAACTTGCGCTCGAAACCGTTATAGAGGTTGGGATTGGTCATTGAATAACCGCCCGACAACAACACTTGCGGCAAAAAGGCGGCACGCACCAAACGGGTGGTTTGCTTTGACAGGTCGACAGCGTTTTGTAGCATCTGCAGCTCGGGGCGGTTCTCAAGAGCCGACTCTACCGACACGCTGTCGGGGGTTTGCTCGATGGGCAACAGTTCGCTATTCTCATCAGCCAACTGTATGTCGGCATCCAAGGGCAAGCCACACAGCTGGCACAGATACATCTTAGCCAGCGACAAGCCATTATCTACCTGGGTGAGGGTCATCTCGGCCTCGTTCACCTTCACATCTACCTTCAAGCCATCGGCACGGGTAGCCACGCCTTCGGCAATCATCTTATTAACATCGCCGCTGAGCTGTTTGACGAGGTCGCGGAAGCTGGTAGCAAGGCGCTGCTTATGACGAAGCGATACCACCATCCAATAGGCTTGGTCGGTATCGTAAAGGGTGGCCTGACGTTTGGCATCGAAATCGTTGGTTACCATCTGTTCGGTGATGGCAGCCATGCGGTTGGCAGCCGTGATGGCACCACCCATATACACGGGTTGGGTGATAACGGCCTGAGCCATAAACATGTTGCGGGTGTCGGTATCGAGGGCCTTCACCACACGCTGGCCCACATGATTGAGAGCATCGCCAACAGAGGTGCCCATCTTGTTGAGCACGCCACCAATGTTTTGTGCCTGCTGTGGGGTGAGCACACCATCTTGCGTAAGCTTGGTAATGGTAGTGGAAATGTCGCTACCTAAGCTTCCGCCCAGAGTGGAGCCAATAGAATTGAGTGTTGATTTTTGTTCGTTGTTAAGCAACGATATCTCCTTGCTGGTGAACATGTATCCGCCCAACACATTGAGTTTGGGCAGATACTGCGTCTTGGCCGCTTTGACAGCATAATGTGCCGCCTGCTTTTTATATTGCGTGATGCCAAGCTGCTTATTGTTACGCATGGCTAACGCGCGACAGCTATCAAGGCTCAACACTTGTTGAGCGACAGCTGGCACACCGCATGCCATCAGTAGGAAAAGAAGGATGTTCTTTTTCATTTGATGAAACAATATATCAATACAAATAAAACGTTAATCGAAACTAAAGTTACGAGAACCAATCATATTGCCATCGGCAAAGATGCTGACATTATATGAACCGCCCACCAAGGCCTGAGTAACACTCCAATAAGTAACGATGGTGGTTTCTTTACCTGTATACTCAATGGTTTTCTTCATAGAGCACTGCAAGTTGCGGTTTTCGTAGGTAAACGAGCCATCGTTGCCCAGCACAGAACCTGTGGGGCTGGTAATGCGCACATAGAAGGTCTTCATACCACTCTGTGCCGTTACATTCTTGGCAATGGTGAACGACACCTGAACGGTCTTACACTTCTTAGTTTTATCAGTATCTTTATTGCGTTTGTTCTTCAACGACATGCGTATACCAGTGGCATCGAGCTGGGCGGCAATGGCCACCTTCTCTGACAACGAAGCACGCTCGGTGTTCAAACCTTGTATCTCGCGAGTGGCAGCCTCATACTGACCACGCATGCGCGAGTTTTCGTCTTTCAGGTTTTGATTAAGACGGTTCAACGAGTCAATCTCAATGATGTAGCTGCGCAATACTGAACGCACGGTAGCCAACTCTTTCTTCAGACGGGCAATCTCGCGAGCATCAGAACTCTTCACTTGCTTCAGTTCTTCAAGTAAGCGCTGAGTTTTTTCTTGTTCGGCAGTGAGCTGAGCCACAATCGAGTCGTTGGTGATTTGGGTCTTCATCTCACTGTATTGATTGGCAAACTGCTGGTATTCGTTTTCCATTTCCTTCTTGTCCATCTCGGCAAGCTCTTGCATGGCCTTGTTCTCTTGCTTTTGTTTGTCAAGACGTAACGCCAAAAAAGCAATGCCACCCACGAGCAACAGCCCGACAATGATGACCGGAATTAAAACCTTCTTGTTCATTTTTTTGTATCCTTTTGTTATTATTTAATTTTCTGAAGTTTGCAACTATCTCTATGCATGTCAAAGACATGCGCCTCTAAAAATAATATATGTAAAAC
>CAKQFW010000164.1 GCA_934230965.1 uncultured Prevotella sp. | reverse complement strand
TCCAAGGAACGACTCGTTTTTCGCTATGTCCAAAGGATGAAACAAATAAATCCCGAAGAATTGGGGACATAGAATATCATTCCTCGGGATGAACAAAAATGTATTCCTGCATGTCATACGTTTTATATGTCATACGGTGCAACACACCCTACATGGAGGCAAGTGTGGGGAATTGAGAATATCTTCAAGTTTCTGCGCATCGACTACGTTTGGCGCTTGAGCTATAGAAATATGGAGAATATACAGAAGAGTGGTGTAAGAATGACTATAGTATTATCGTTTTAAAACCAGCAAACTGCATATTTATACAGTTTGGTTGTATAAATATGCAATTTTGCTTTAACGGTTTTTAAATAAAGATTTGTGAATTTTCTTTCAGATTGAAAGCAGATTCACGCGGTTTGCTTACACTTTTCAGAGTTGATACTTCTCATTTGAGAAACCAAGGGTTTTAGGTCGTGAAAGCCTTGGTTTTAGGGTGTGAAAGCCTTGGTTTCAGGAGGTAAAACCAAGGCTTTCAGACTGTAAATCGATGGGGTTTAAAGCCCACATACCATGCCCCCGAAAAATGAATATTTATGCAGTTTTAGAGTTTCACCTTTTTCTTGCCATTAACAAGGTAAATGCCCTTGGGCAGAGGGGCAAGTTGGGTGCCCACGAAACGGCCGTCGAGGGTGTAGATAGGGGCGTTCTGCTCTTGCGTTGCGGGAGCCTCTACCCCACCGATGCCCGTAGCCACGTTATTGCAGAAGCGGAACGACACGGTGCCCGCCTCAGTATCTTCATCGATATCGAGCAAGCCAGCGTCAATGGTTGACGGCTCGGTGCGCCACAGATAGTTGGGCAGGTTTTGCGATGCCATGAGTGTGCACACATTGCTGGTGCCTGGGAAGGGGTCGCCCGCCATCGCACGGCGATAGATAGACAGCTTCTCGTTCGAAGTGCCCGAGGTGAGCGTAGCATAGTTGAGCAGCAAGCCATCGGCGGGCACCACGGTGACGCCAGGCTCGCCAGCCACATTATTCAGTAGACGCATGGCCGAAAGCGTGGCCGGATTGGCATGAATACGATAAACCAAGAGGCCGTGACCTGAGAGATACTGGTTCCAACCCTGCTTCTGTATGTTTTCAAACAACAGATAGTCGGTATCGCTGGCACTGTTTTGAAGTTTATAGGCCTCGCCACCATTAGCATAGGTCTTCAGGGTGTAGGTGCCGTCGGTATTGAGCAGCTGTGGAGTCTGCCATCCCATCACCTCGCGCTCCCAAGCAGTATAGGCGGTGGGATAATAGCTGTTGTGCACATACTCGCCGCCATCCATCAGGCTCCAATACTCCATGCATTGGTTGTTCAGATTGGCCGAAGTGGCATAGAGGTCGGGCAAGCCCAGAGTGTGTGAAAACTCGTGGCAAAAGACGCCCACGCCCGCTATTTGTGGCACCGAGAAAGAACCATTTGAGGCAGGATTGACGGTTTTGAGCTGTTTCTCATTGGCATTGAGCTCGTGCACAATCATGTTCAGATTAACATTCTTGCCATTGAATTCGCCCACATTGCGGAAACTCATCTTCGCCCAAAGGGCATCGGTCATAGCGCCATTGTTCTGGCCAAAGCCCGCATAGATGATAGAGACGAGGTCGATGGTACCATCGTTGTCGGAGTCGAGGGCGGGGTCAGCAAAACACTGTAACTTGGCGGCCTCGGCACAGGCATCTGTCACAAACTGCGTATAGTTGATATCTTTACTTTCGCCATTATCGGCACCATAATATTTCAGCGAATTGGGCAAGGTGACGGGGCCCACCACCTTAAAATTAGGCACAAACTGACCATTGCTCATATCAGAGAAATACTGCTTCACGCTGCTATAGTTGCGAGCCTCGCCACAACCCAGGTCAGAGGGCGTGCCGCCATTAAGAAACTGCTCGAAAGAGGCTTTGGGGTCGGCCATGTGGAACACCGTGTCGGTAAACTGCGCCAAAATGACCAGCGCCGTGGGCGACCCTTTATGTGGAAAATATTTTGAGGTAACGGTGGCACGAGCCTTTGACAAGCGGTGTGAAGCCTCTTTCAAGAAGAGGGGTTTCAAGGGGGCCTGTGCCTTTACCAACTGCTGCTCGGCGGCAGAACGCTGCTGTGCCTCGTGCGCCAACTGGCGGGTGGGCTGCAAGAGCCCTTGCTGGTTGATGCTGGAGATGAAGAACGACTGGTTAACGTGCGAAAGCATGACGCCATCGAGGGTGGTATACCAGCTGTACGACTCGTCGCCATGCAAGACAACCATGAGCGTAGAGCCATCGGCCTGGCGTACAGCAAATGGCGTTTGGTTAGCCTTGGCAGCATGTGCGGCCGAAGCCGAGAAGCACAGCGCCATAAGGAAAAGGATGATTTGTTTCATATTGGTTTATATCTTTATTATTTTTGTTTTTGCGTAATGTGGTTTTAGAGGGTAGCAACTTGTTTGCACGGCTTAGCCGCTTGTTTTATCAAAAACGCGTTTTCTCGTCGACTTTAAGATAATACTGCCCTTTACCCTTGGTGCGCCATCCGAAAGAAATGGCATGGGCGGGACAATGGTGGTAGCAGCTGAAACAGGTGAGGCAACGACCATTATGTTGCCACTGGGGCAAATGGCCTGGCTGGGCCTCGATGTCGTGAACAGGACAAAGGGTGGCGCAACGGCCACAACGAAGGCAGCGGTCGGGGGCGACACGGAAGGGTTTATCGGTGATGAGCCACTTGACAAACACCGAGCCGATAAGCCTACTGTTGATGCGGGGCCAGCGACCAATGTCGAGGGGCGAGGCGATGGGGCGATGCTGCACAATGTCGGCAATGATACCTTGCAGACGTTGGGCCGAAGCCACAATCTTTTCTTTCTCGCGTTGAGGAGGGTCGACATCCATAAACGGCATGCCCACATACGATTCGGGCATAAGCAGTGAGCCCGTGGCATGAAGGGGAATGGAGCGTTGCGATAAGTCGTTACGGAAAATGTCGATGGCTTCGCCCACGGTGTCGCCAGCCGTGCAGAGGGCAAAGACATAATGCTGTGAAAGGTTTTCGACAACGAGGCGCGAGATAAAACGGCGCACGATGAGCGGTGGGCGCCAGCCGTGCACAGGAAAGCAGAAGCCCAAACGTTCGCCCTCATTCAGCGTAATGTTGACGGGGTGAGTGTCATCGGTTATCGGCACAAGTTGTTCGCCGATAGCCTGACTAATCTGACGGGCTGCCCACAAGGTGTTGCCCGTTGCCGAAAAGTAGAATATCATGGCACAAAATTACAAAAACAATTTGGGCTGAACAAATAGTGAATGTAACAAAATAGATATCAGAAACAACAATATACAACAAAAGAACAACAGGAACAACGTGGAGGGAGCTAATAAGAGGCTACCAAAGGGTTGTTCTTGTTGTTCTTTTGTTGTTTTTAGTTGTATATAAAAACGTTATTTGTTGTATCTATAAAACGATATTTGCTGTATGTAAAAACGTTATTTGCTATTGATAAACTGGCGCGAGGTGCGGCGCAACAGCCAGAAGGCTAAGAGGCCGTAGACGATGGTCTGTATCCACAGAGCCTTGCACTCGTAGGCGATGTCGCCAATGAGGGCTCCCATAGTATTCATCTTTACAAACCCCTGAATGCCAAAAGTTGAGGGGAAGAGGCAAGCAAAGGCACGCCAGAAGGGAGGAATGTTGCTTTGCGGCCACGACACGCCACTGAGGAAGAGGAACACCACAGAGGTGAACACCACCATGATCATAACATCTTCGCGCTGACGCAAGAGGCAAGCCACCATCATGGCAAAGAAGATGCATGCCAAGAGATAAGGCAAGACAAAGGTGAAGAAGCTGCCGGGCTGAAGAATTTGCACAAAATGAAACATCATAGGGATGGCCAGCAACAGGTAAGCCGACGACACAGCATACAGCAACAAGAACAACAACGTGCGGCCAGTAAAAACCGACAGCAACGGATGACTATGCTGCAAGATGGGCTGGGCGGCCGTGGGGATGAGGTAACCGCGCTCGCGACGGGTGCTATACATCATGCCGATGCCTAACAACATGGTTTGCTGAATGATAAGCATGAGCACGCCTGGCAAGATGAAGTTGCCGTAGCCACCCGTGGGGTTGAACATAGACACCTCTTCATACTTCAGAGGCTGCGTAGCAATTTCGTTCTCGCGATTGGTATAGTTGCCCGACAGCTTTATCTGTACCTCGCTGCCCATGAGCGAAGCCACAGCCGTGGCCGAGCTATACACAGCCTTGTAAGCCAGCATGAGGCTCATGTCGCAATAAACGCTAACGGTGGTTTGCTCCATGCGGTTTAGGCGTCGGGCCATATCTTCGGGCAGGTAGATAATGCCGTTTACCTCTTGTTGGGCCATCAGGCGGCGCGCCTCTTCAATGCTTGTGCAAAAATAGGCCACACGCACATCGGGCGAGGCATCGTAGCGGCGCACAAACTCGCGACTGGTAGACGAGTGGGATGCATCGACCACAGCCACAGGCACCTCGCGCACCACCTCGTTATTATATATCCACGAATAAAGCAGCGGATAGAACAAAGGCACAACGGCCACGAAGAGGAACACGCCCTCGTCGCGGACAATGGCTCTGGCCTCGGCTGCCACCACGGTTAATATATCGGACAGAAACGTCTTAACTTGTGATAAGATATTCATG
>CAKQFW010000163.1 GCA_934230965.1 uncultured Prevotella sp. | reverse complement strand
TATTAATGATAATTAATGTTCAATTAATGGACATTAAAGTTTAAAATAAAACGCGCGAAGCGCGAAATAGATTGTTAAGAACACAACAATATTATTTCATTCACTGTTTAGAGTTGTTCCTTTGTTGTTCAGTATTGTTCTTTTGTTGTTCAGTGTTGTTTAGTGTAGTATTATGTTGTTGTATAAAGTTTTGCGTCCCCTAAAGATAAAAAACTACGCTCACCTCTTGCATTATTCAAAAAAAATACCGACTTTTGTTGTCGGTTCTTATAAGGCAAACATATCATGTTTACCCACAGCCTTTGACAGACTATAACCTGAGATAATAAACCAACATTTTATAAACCAAACCAACACATACATTCATTGTGAAGAAAATAAATAAGACTATGAAACATCTATTATCTTTATTACTTGTAGCTGTGCTCGCGCTGCTGCCCTCAAAGCTGATGGCTGCCGATAAAAAGACGGTAACATCTATCAACATTACCATGCCAGTGCCACAAGCCGACATGACCGTGCAAGAAGCCGAACAGCTACAGCTCACCGCTGCCAAGACCCAGTATGGCGACTTGGTAGAGAAAGGTATCGCCTCTATCCATAACATTATTTGGGAAGGCGAGTTTAACACTAACGACCCCGAGCACCCAAAGTTTAAGGCGGGCTATACGTATAGGGCATCGATAAAGTTGATGCTCGACGCCCAGGGACCCTACATCTTAAAATATGAGATGCGCAACGGCGACTATTATGTCGACGACACCATGGTTAAGATTTCTGTGAACGGTGCGCCCGCCCGTGTGATGATCAGTGGCCCTTACTTCCCCACCTTTAGCGCAGTGTTAACCGTGCCGGGTGGCAAAGGCGGCAATCTGGAGAAGGAAAGCCTGTATGGAGACTATAACGCCAACAAGAAAAAATATCGTGCAAGCCATAACATCTATTCAAAGGAAACGGCCGATGTCTGCTGCGCTAATCTGCATCCGCACGATGTGGTCACCATTACCGATACTAACAACCCCTTGTCACAGTTTGAAGGCTCCAATCGTGTGTTCCTTACCAAGGTTATTGTTGATACCAGCAACGAAGATGTTTATAAAGACTTTGCCGATGCCTTAAGCCTATATCAGTCGGGTTATTACAATCTCAAAGAGGTATGGCTCAGCAACAAGGTAAACGCCGTCGAGTTTATGCGCGCGCTGAACGAAGGCATGAAGAACCCCATTTGGCCCGACAGCTATTATTTTTATTATCATAGCACCATGTTCCTTGCGGGCGATGCCACGCTGTGTGTGCCCGCCAGCCAGGGCGAAGCCGTAAAAGCCCTCATGGCGAAGCATGCCAAGTTTCCGCCCTACACCGTAAGAACCTATACAGGCAATGTGGCCGAAGCCCAAAAGGCCGGACTGAAAGCCACCAAGAACCCATGCACCAAGCACAACTTTGTGGCTAAGATAATGACTGCCGACAGACAAGTGCAGTATTACACCTGTAAGCAAGACCCGAAGATATATTATTCGTGCAGCATCTGCGGACTGTGTGAGCGTAACCCCAAACACACCTACCAGTTAACAGAACAGGATAAGGAGAAGTCGTTCTTGTCAGGTGTTCACTACTTTGAAGCCAACCTTGCCACCGACCAAGCTTATGTGGGCACCAATGCTGCTGGCGAGCATATCTACTGGCAGAGCTGTATATGGTGCGGCATGTCGTCCAACTATGAGCAGCGACATCTTACCGAGAAGCATCGCCGTGCAGCAGGCTTTGGAGGCACGCTGCCCCTGTTCCGTAAGCACATGGAGGCCAATCTGAATATATGCGAAGACGATGCCAAGCTGGCCACCACCCCTCAGCCAGACATGTTTACGCTGCCCGCCCGCAGCACCGCGAAGAAGAGCGCCTGGGCAGAAGACGAGGTAAACCGTGCCCTCTGCGACAACCTCATTGACGAGCAACTCTTAGGCACCGACTACACCCTTACCGCTACACGCCAGCAGGTGGCATCAATAGCCCTTATGCTTATCAAGGAGATGACCGAGAAGGATGCCGACGAAGACAAGCTGAACCTCTTTGCCGACATTGCTGATGGCAAGCCCGACATGACGGCCACCGTAACACGCCAAGAGATGGCTACGCTGATATATCGCGCCATGCGCTATATTGAGCAGAACTCGAAGTATACTTATACCGACTATAATTCGAACCTCGCCGCTTATACCGACAGCCCTCAACTTAAAGAGTGGGCAAAAGAACCAATGGCATTTATGGAGGCGCTCGAGCTTGTCGACCCCGTGACCAAGACCACCCTGGCGCCCGACGCTCCTTGTTCTATCGAGCTGGCGCTGGCTACCGCCGAGCGGGCCACCCTGGCGCAGCACACAGGATGGGCGCAGACGGTGTCTGACGACGACAAAGTGGCATTTATTACCAACTACACGCGCAACGACGCCCTCTCTACCTTACCCAAAAACGTTGGCCCCATCGGCTCTACACTTGGCTTCAACGAGCGTGTGTGGGTATATCGCACGAAAGGCAACAACGGCTCTACCGAGGTGAAAGACAAATATACGGGTCAGCACCTCTATTTCGAAGCCAAATATCTGCACCCCGTGCGCTGGCGCGCCTCCAGCTTCGCAAACGCCAAACAAAAGGTGAGCAACGTGCGCAACAAAGTCGACAAAGGCAAAAAGAAAAGCAAAGCCTTAAAGAAAGGGCTTGGCATACTGAAAGATTTCGTGTTATAAGGTATAACAAGGTTTTGCTGGTAAAGAGCAAAACCCAGTGATCAAAGAAAAAGGAGTTCTTGTGAATAGGCAAGAGCTCCTTTTCTTCATTTAAAAACTCTAAATCAAGATGCACACCTTCTAATCTGTTTAGTAAACACTGCCACCATGGGTGTCATCATTACCGTAACATCAAACGTTAAGATGGGCACCACGTTTAGCGTTACCTTTGCTTGCTAATAGCATCATGGCATCGGTGAACATTCATACTGATGCTTGCCTGTAAACTAATGTTTTTTAGTTTGAAATTAATAAAACAAATGCAAAAAAACTTTTGCACTCCAATTCGTTTTAGTAAATTTGTCAGCGTTATTTTTAGCAATTATTGTGTGTTAACTCTTGATATTTTAAGCATATTGAAGCTACAGCATTTTTGTTAATAACTAAAACCTTTCGTACAGATCAACTTACTTACATTAATACATACTATCTATTATGAAGAAATTATCTATTCTGGCAGCAGCGCTGCTCTTGCATCTGGGCTGTTTCGCTCAGCAAGCATTGTTTGATCGTGTGGCGGTAATCTCGCCCGAGGTTAATGCTAACAACACCGTTACCATTCGTCTTAGTGCCCCCGAAGCTCACAAGGTTCAGGTTACTGGCGACTTCCTACCACCGCGCATTGTTGAAAACGAACGTGGTAAGAGCGAACAGGTTGGCATCGTTGATTTGACAAAAGACGAGAAAGGCGTGTGGAGCTTTACCAGCGGCAAGCTGTCGCCCGAACTCTATTCGTACAACCTTATTCTTGATGGCGTGAAGATTATCGACCCCTCAAGTGTTTATATTCAGCGCGACATCACCTCAGAAACAAACATCTTTATTATTAGCGAGAAGAAGGGCGACTGTGGCGACCTGTATAGCGTGAACGAGGTGCCCCACGGAAACCTGGCAAAGGTATGGTACCCGTCGCCCACACTGAAGATGCAGCGCCGCATGACGGTGTACACTCCCGCTGGATATGATAAGGGTAAAGACTATCCTGTGATGTATCTTCTGCATGGTGCTGGTGGCGACGAGAACGCTTGGAGCGAGCTGGGTCGTGCTGCACAAATTATGGATAACCTCATTGCCACAGGTAAGGCAAAGCCTATGATTGTGGTGATGACCAATGGCAACCCCACGTGTCAGGCAGCTCCTGGCGAGTGGTCGGCAGGCATGTACGTGCCCTCGGCAATGGGCGTAAAGGGTGTGAAGCCCGCTGCATCAATGGCTGAAAGTTTCCCCGATGTAATGAACTATATTGAGAGCCACTATAAGGTGAGCAAGGATAAATCGCAGCGCGCCATCTGTGGCCTGTCAATGGGTGGTGGACACTCGTTCGAGATCTCACGTCTCTACCCCGATAAGTTCGATTATATTGGTCTGTTCTCGGCTGGCCTTAACGTAGGCGGTGGCAGGGATCGCTCAAACTTGTATGATCGTATGACAACGAACAAGCAGTTTGGCGAGCAAATGGCAAAACTGTTTGCTGGCAAGCCTAAGCTCTACTGGATAGCCATTGGCAAGACCGACTTCTTGTATGATAGCAACGCTGCCTTGCGCCGCTATCTTACCGAGCATAAATATCCCTACACTTATGTAGAGACCGAGGGTGGACACATCTGGCGCAACTGGCGTCTGTACCTCACCGACTTCGCTCAGAAATTGTTTAAGTAGTTAGTTCTTGCTGAGAAAATCGGCAAAGTTGAGCGAACGAGTTGAAGCTTTTAAGTAGTTTTTTTCGTGATACTATATTTGTATCTCGTGCCCATAACGAAAGCCTTAAAGCGTTATCGTTCTAACTATTTTATACCGCATAAAACGTAGGATGGGGTCTCCGTGCCCCATCCTATATAACCGCATCAACAATCATCGCAATAGATTGGGAAGCACAACAACGTGAACAACGTGAACAACCATTCAACAACGTGAACAACTATTGAAC
>CAKQFW010000162.1 GCA_934230965.1 uncultured Prevotella sp. | reverse complement strand
TGCAGAAGATAGGCTACACCTCAGCATAATATTCAAGCAAGCTTGATATTCTGCCTTCGGTTTGCACTATCTTTGCAGTAATCTATTGCATTGACAATGCTACATTATATAATTGGGATATAAAGATGAACGACAACATAACGGCCACCGAACTGTTTGACCGCATAACACAAATAGCCAGACAGGCCGACACCTCACAAGCCGCTAAGACGCTGCACGACGTGCTGGTGCTTGCTTGCACACATGGGTTGCGCGGCTCGCATCATGCCTTCGGTAGCCTAATGTCGCAGGTAGACACGCTGTGTCGAGACCGACATCTGCGCGCTGCCGACCAAGTGGCTATACACAAGATGCGACGCGACAGCAACCGCACATCTGAGCCTTTGCACCCCGACGATGTGGCAGCCGACTGCCGTGCGCTGGCGCTCTTCGTGTCGGCGGTGTTTGGCGAAGGTATCCCTCACACGCTCACCTCGCTCCTGCCCCACAGCACAAACACGCCTCGACAGGCCACTGAAGTCTACTGGCCCAGCATACGCTGCGTGATACAGGCGTTTGACAACGACACGCTGACGGTGACCGTAGACAACGATCTCACGCCCCTACCCCTCACCATCAACTATACCGACACCCCCGCCTACCGCGACTTTACCTATCTGCGTCGCATCTTTCGCGAGGGCATGCAGCTCAACCTCATACGCTGCACGGTGAAAGAGGGCGTGGCCACGGCACAAATGATTGTGGTAGAACCCGACTTTCTCATCGACATCAGCACCCTGGCGGCATGCTTTAAAGACTATGGACACCACGCCCTAAGCTATCTGGTGCGCCGCATGATGCCGAGCGCCAACTCGCAAGCCATCTTGTTAGGTAACTTTGCTGGCGACGTGCTCGACGGTATTATCAATAGCAAGCAGTTCGACTTTAACGAAACGCTACGCACACACTTCTGCCAAAAGGCGCTTGAATATGCCACTTGCACCGACATTAACCTGCCCACACTAAAGCAGGCTATGGGCGTACAGGTAAAAAACATCGAGGGTATGGTAGACGAACTGTTTCAGCTTTACAATCGCGAAAAGGCAATACTTGAGCCTTCGTTCGTATGCGAACAGCTGGGATTGCAAGGACGTGTCGACCTTATGACCTCTGACCTTCGGCTATTGGTTGAGCAGAAGTCGGGTAAGAACATCTTTATTGAGCGCGACTTCAACAACGAGCATGGCGGCCGACACATTGAGAGCCACTATGTTCAGGTGCTGCTATACAACGCTGTGCTGCAACAAAACTTTGGCCGACAGAACGACACACGCATACACTTGATGTACTCGAAATATGAGCGCGAGCGCGGACTGATGGAAATGAAGCCGCTGCAAGCGCTGGTAGAAGAGGCCATAAAGTTGCGCAACCAGGTGGTGGCCACCGAGTTTTTCATCGCCACACATGGCTTCGGTGCCTTGCTGCCCAGCCTCACGCCCGACACCATCGTCACACAGAACCGCGACAGCTACATCGTATCGCATTATGACCTACCGCGCCTTCGCCAACTAACCGAGCCGCTACACCACCTTGCTCCCGTGGCACACGCCTATTTCTGCCGCATGATGACGTTTGTTATCAAAGAACAACTGGTGCAAAAGGTGGGGGCACAAGAAGGAAACGGCAACAGCGATGCCGACCTATGGAACATGCCGCTAAGCGGGAAACGAGAGGCGGGCAACATTTACACCGACCTGCGCATTATTGAAAAACAACGCAGCCACGCACACAGCGGCATCGACACGCTGGTGCTGGAGGTGCCTGAACAGGGCGACGACTTCTTGCCCAACTTCCGACGTGGCGACATGGTGTATCTGTATCGCTACGCTAAAGGCACCGACCCCGACGTGCGACACAGCATATTATATAAAGGTACGCTGGCCGACATCAGCACACATCGCCTGACGCTGGTGCTGAGCGATGGGCAAAACAACCCACATCTGTTTGATCTTCCTACCGTAAGCGGCCACACGTCAAGGGCGAAAGCAGCTGAACAAGCCTATGCCATTGAGCGTGCGTCCACCGATGGCGGCGGACGCGGCATACAAGCACTGCACACACTAATGACTACGGCACCTGAACGTTTGGCCTTGTTATTGGCACAACGTGCACCTAAGGCCGACATGCATCGCACATTAACCCGTAGCTATCACCCCGACTATGATGCGGTGCTGCTGGGCATCAAACAGGCCACCGACTATTATCTACTGGTGGGTCCGCCGGGTACGGGCAAGACTTCTATGGCGCTACGCTTCATGGTGCAAGAGGCGCTGACCGACCCCGAAGCCACGCTACTACTGTTATCATACACCAATCGCGCCGTTGACGAGATTTGCGCTATGCTGTGCGACGCCCACATCGATTTCTTACGTATGGGCAATGCGTTGCGCTCTGACCCCGCTTACACGCCCTACCTCATTAGCGAAGCGGTGGCTGCCGACCCCACACTCAGCGGCATCAGCGCCCGATTGGCTCAGGCTCGTGTGGTGGTGAGCACAACCAGTACGCTGCAATCAAAGCAAGAACTGTTCAACCTGAAGCACTTCACCATGGCTATCATTGACGAGGCCAGCCAAATTCTTGAGCCCGACATCGTAGGATTGCTATCTGCTCACGACACAATGGGAAGGGTGTGCATTGACAAGTTTGTGCTGGTGGGCGACTATAAGCAGCTGCCTGCCGTGGTGCAACAAGATGCTGTAGACACACGGGTAGACGACCCACTGCTGCAAAGCATCGCACTGACCGACTGCCGAAACTCGCTCTTCGAACGCCTCATACAGGTAGAACGCCGACAGGGACGCAAACAGTTTGTGGGCATACTGCGAAAACAAGGACGCATGCACCCCGACTTGGCCGAATTTACAAACCGTATGTTCTACTTCAGCGAGCACCTCGTGCCCGTGCCATGTCCGCATCAGCAAGAACAGGCGCTGGCCTACTCCCTACCCGCTCGCGACGCGCTTGACCGTGCTCTGCAGCAGCATCGCATGCTGTTCATCGCCTCGCACGAAGCTCGACAAGAGGGGGCGTCAGAGAAAGCTAACCGCGAAGAGGCGCGCATCGTGGCCCAAGTGCTGGCGCGCATACACCGCTATTATGGCGAACAGTTTGTGCCAAACAAGACGGTGGGCGTAATTGTGCCCTACCGCAACCAGATAGCCATGATACGTAAAGAACTGGAGGCATTAAACCTGCCGCTGCTACGCGAGGTAAGTATCGACACGGTAGAACGTTATCAGGGATCGCAACGCGACGTTATTGTTTATTCGTTTACCATCCATAGCCAGTATCAGCTCGACTTCCTCACCGCCAACAGTTTTGTAGAAGACAACCATATCATCGACCGCAAACTGAACGTAGCACTGACACGTGCCAAGAAACAACTGGTACTGACGGGTAACCCAGAGCTGTTAAGCCACAACACGGTGTTTGCTCAGCTCATCAATCATGTGCGCCAGCATGGTTTGTTTATTGATGATGCAACGTCGGTTATGCACAACGTTCAGCCTAAAAAACAATAAAATATTTGGTCGTTTCATTATTTATTGCGTTATTTGCATAAAGAAAACATTGCAAGCAAGAAACGTAACACTTAGAAAATATCGCAAGAAAAAAAACATCATGTCATATACAATAAATGTAAGAGGACAACTCATCGACCTCTCGCAACCCACAGTAATGGGCATACTTAATGCCACACCCGACTCGTTCTACTCGGGAAGCCGTAAGCAAACCGAACAAGAGATTGCCGACCGCGCTAACCAAATAGTGGAGGAAGGAGGCACCATGATTGACGTGGGCGCCTTCTCAACCCGCCCTGGAGCACAAGAGGTGAGCGAGCAAGAGGAGACCGAACGCCTGAAACGCGCGTTGGCCATTGTGCGTAGAGAGCAGCCTAACACCCCCATCTCGGTAGACACATACCGCCCACTGGTGGCTCGCCGCTGCATTGAAGAGTTTGGGGCCGACATTATTAACGACGTATCAGAAGGTGGCATCACTGGCATTGTCGACACGCCCATACACGAGCAAGGCGACATATTCAGTACCGTGGCCGACCTAAAAGTGCCCTATATCTTGATGTCGGTGAAGAGCAATATGCCCGATATGCTGAAAGCCTTTGCACAAGAGGTGCAGCAACTGCGCGACATGGGAGCCCGCGACATCATTCTCGACCCTGGCTTCGGCTTCGGTAAGACCCTCGATGACAACTATGCCATCATGAACGAATTAGACCGTTTAAAGGTGCTCGGCTTGCCTATCCTCTCAGGTGTCTCGCGCAAAAGCATGATATTCCGCCTCATCGGTGGCGACCCCACCACCTCGCTCAACGGTACCACCGTGCTCAACACCATCTCGCTGCTTAAGGGTGCCACCATTCTTCGTGTGCACGATGTGCGAGAAGCATACGAGGCTATACAGATAACAGGGAAGCTTTAAGGGCCGAAAGCAGGAAACAATAATATTAATATAACAAGGGTTAGAAAGAAGAAACTAACGAATTACAAGATAAAGGATTAAACAGTTGTAAGATAAAGGATTAAAGCTTGCAAGATAAAAGATCAAAACTTGCAAGATAAAAGATTAAAACTTGCAAGATAAAAGATTAAAACTTGCAAGATAAAGGATTAAAACTTGCAAGATTAAGGATTAAAAAGTTATAAGATAAAAGATTAG
>CAKQFW010000161.1 GCA_934230965.1 uncultured Prevotella sp. | reverse complement strand
CGAGGCATATCATAGTAGGACGGGGTCTCCGTGCCCCGTCCTCCAGCACCCCACCGCTTCCATTTATTTCAACACCCATAAAACCTTTATACTTTTTAGACAAAAACATAAAAAACATTTAGGCGTAATTCTTCACTCTAAGTGATAAACATTTCGACACGGTTCTACTCTTGGGGTTCAACCGTCAACTAAATGAAACATTTCGATACAGTTCTACTCTTTGGGTACAACCGTCCTCCTGCACCCAAAAGAGTATCTAAAAAGTAGGACGGTGGCCTCCGTGCCCCGTCCTCCAGCACCCAAAGAAACAGCCCCACCCCCATCCCCATCGGAGAGGGGAGTAAATACCCTCGCTTGTTGCTGGAGGACGGGGCACGGAGACCACCGTCCTACTATGATATGCCTAGCTCATCACATGAATTCTACGTTCTTCACTCTTCACTCTTCACTTAACTACGCCCCGTCCTCCAGCAAGTAAACTTTCGCCAAAAACAGCGATAATGTTTTTTCTGTTTATCGCCGCTTACCCTTTCGGCGACACGAATGTGTCGCGGTAGGTGCAAAGAGGGCGTGTGGTGAGAGCTTGCTCTCGGCCACACGCCCACTTTGTGCATACCAAGCCGAAGGCCGAAAGGGTATGCGGAGGTTTTTTATGTTTTTGTCTACAAGCCTCAAATATTGTATATTTATGCAATATTGAGACGACGCGACGAAGGGCTTGATATTACGGTTTGAAAGCATGGGTTTTAGGGTGTGAAACCAAGGGTTTCAGGGGCTGATATCAAGGGTTTCAGGACGTAAAACCCTTGGTTTCTCAAACGAAGGGTATCAAGTAGAGCAACTGAAAAATATAGCCCTCATTTTTCTTCAATTCGTAACATTTTTTATTGCTGTTTCGTTAAAAACCATCCTTACAGTGCATTGAATAATTATACAGTGTCATGAATATTTATGCAGTGTAATGAATAGTTATGCACAATTGTGTATAGTTATCCACACTTATCATTATATATTTCGCGCTTCGCGCGTTTGTTCTGAACACGAATTATCGTGAATTGCCCATGAATTTAACCACGAATTATTATCAATGAATATTTTAACGAACACAGATCGAAAGCAGATTGCAGATGTGCCCTCCAGCACCCCAAAAGAGTATCTAAAAAGTAGGACGGTGGTCTCCGTGCCCCGTCCTCCAGCAACCAAAGAAAAAACCCCATCCCCTCCCCGTTCTTGCTCTGGCAAGCGACCAAAGGTCGAGCGGGAGAGGGGAGTAAATACCCTCGCTTCTTGCTGGAGGACGGGGCACGGAGACCACCGTCCTACTATGATATGCCTCGCCCATCACATGAATTCTTCACTCTTCGTTCTTCCCTCTTCACTTAACTACGCCACCGTCCTACTATGATTTGCCTCGCCAATCACATAAATACTTCACTTTTCACTCTTCACTTAACCACGCCCCGTCCTACTATAATTAGCAAGGCACATCACTCCCCTCCATAAGGGGAGGGGGAAGCCGCGCTCCGCGCGGCGCGGGGGTGGGGCTGCTGGGCTGTTGGGCTTGGACTCCTACACCTTCTTCGGCAGCACCAAATTCAGCACCACAGCCAGCAGGAACACCACGGCCACACAGTTTTCGGCAAACACCGTGCGCACGATGTCGGGGAAGATGGCGAACATGCCTGTAGCCTGCGTGAAGCCCAGTCCGATGCTGAGCGACAGACTCACGATAACCATGTTGCGCTGCGAGAAGCCAGCACGTGCCATCATGCCGAAGCCCGCAAACAGGATGCTGCCAAACATCATGATGGTGCATCCGCCCAGCACCGCTTGCGGTATGGTGGTGAGTGCTGCTCCGATGATGGGGAACACGCCACCAATGATCATCACCACGGCTCCCACGCCAATGGTGAAGCGGTTAACCACGCCCGATATAGAGGCCAGACCCACGTTTTGGCTAAACGACGTGATAGGAGTGCAGCCGAAGATGCCCGACACGCTGCTCACGAAGCCGTCGCAGCAGATGGCCGACCCCATTTCGCGCTCCTTAGGGTCGCGGTGTAAGGCGCTGTTACACAGAGCCGACGTGTCGCCAATGGTTTCGGTGGCCGACACCAGATATACCGCCACCACCGAGAGGATGGCGCCCAGGTTAAACTCGGGGGTGAAGGGCATGAGGCGAGGCAGCGCAATGAACGAGAGCGACGACAGACTGCTAAAGTTGACCATGCCCATGCAGCACGCCAGTACATAGCCCACCACGAGGCCCACGAGCACCGACAGCGACCGCAGGAAGCCCTTGGCAAACACCTGACACAGCAGACAGGCCAGCAGCGTGATGGTGCCCACAATCCAGTTGTTCATACTACCAAAGTCGGGTGCTCCCTGTCCGCCCGCAAACGAGTTGGCACCGATGGGCAGCAGCGAGAAGCCGATGGCCGTTACCACTGTGGCCGACACCACATGCGGTATGAGGCGTATCCAGTATTTCACAAACAGGCCCAGCAGACCTTCTACCAGTCCGCCCACGATGACGGCGCCCACCAGCGTGCCCATGCCATAGGCTCCGGCAATGCTGATGGCCAGCGACAGGAAGGTGAACGAGATGCCCATGACGATGGGCAGACGCGAGCCCACGCGCCAGATGGGGAACAGCTGCACCAGGGTTCCGATGCCCGCTATCACCATACAGTTTTGTATCAGTGCGGCGCTCATGGCGCTGTCGAGGCCCACGGCGGCCGCCAATATCATGATGGGCGTAATGTTACTCACAAACATGGCCAGCACATGTTGCAGGCCGAAGGGCAACGCTTTAGCCAACGGCACGCGGCCGTCAAGCTGGTACAGGTTCTCTATAGATGCTTTCATCAAAAAACGATTTATTTTTTTCGGCAGCAAAGGTACAAAAAAAAATTGTTTTTCTTTTAATTCACCACCGACACCACCCCATTGCCCGCCACATAGCGTGAGCGGTAGCGGTTGAGCTTTTTGCCATTATCGCCAGCCACCACATTGCCGCCCGTGTTCAGGTTATACTGTCGGTGGCAGACGTTGCACTGCGCCATGCCCGACGAGGTGAGCGTGAGGGGGTATGAGTGTACGGGAATGGCGTCGGGCGAGAAGCAGTTGGGGCACTCGCCGTCGTAGGCATAGAAGGTGGTGGGGTCGTCAAGGTTACCGTTTCCCACAATGATGCGGTTGTTCAGCCCCAAGAGCACGGTAGAGCGCTGGTCTTCGGCCGTAAAGATCACCTCGTCGCTGGTGCCCATATTGGTGTTGAAGGCATAATAGGTGGCGCCCCCATGCAGGGTGGTGGTGATAGCGCAAAACACCCCTCGGCCCGTGGCTGCCGCCATGAGCGCTGCCGAGTGGCTGTGCGTGTTCGTGTTGAACACGAAGCGGCATGGGTAGCGACAATACAAACTGTCGGCGTCGCTACAGGCCAGGGTGTTGGCCAGCAGCAGCGCCGACAGAAGATAACGACCATATTTCATAATCTTATTTTTTTATTCTAAACAACAAAAACAACATAAGAACAACCGTAACAACGTTGTTCATATAAAAACTATTATGTTGTTTACTTGTTGTTCCTATGTTGTTTCTTGTTGTTTGTTACTTCACAATACGCTAAGAGGTATTTTTAACAACTGCTCAGCAATAAAGCCTCGGCCTCGTCAACCTTTTCAAACGTAAACTGGCTGAGGGTATCGTTCATAAGCTGTGCTATCTGTTCGTTGCAGAGGTTGCCGATAGAGCCTTCGTGCGTGTGATGAATATCGTGCGAGGCACGGAAGGTGCCCGCCTCGATCTGCAGTCCCACTTGTTTGTAGGCATCGCGGAAGGGTGTGCCTGCGGCTGCCAAGCGGTTTACCTCTTCAACCGAGAACATGGGGTCGTACATGGGGTTATCAAGAATGTGCTCGTTCACCTCGATGCGGTTGATGATGTAGGCCGCCATGTGTAGGCAGTCGGCCAACTCGTCGAAGGCGGGAAGGAACACCTCTTTAATGATTTGCAGGTCGCGGAAATAGCCTGTGGGCAAATTGTTCATGATGAGCATTATTTGCTGTGGCAGGCCCTGCAGCTTGTTACACTTGGCACGTATCAGCTCAAACACGTCGGGGTTCTTTTTATGTGGCATGATGCTCGACCCCGTGGTACACTCTTTAGGCAAGCGCACAAAACTGAAGTTCTGGCTGTTGAACATACAGGCGTCGAAGGCCAACTTTGACAGTGTGGCGGCCACTGATGCCAGGGCGAAGGCCACATTGCGTTCGGTCTTGCCGCGCCCCATCTGTGCATATACGGCGTTGTAGGCCATGCTGTCGAAGCCTAACAGCTGTGTGGTGAGCGTGCGGTTCAGGGGGAACGACGAGCCGTAGCCCGCTGCCGACCCCAAGGGGTTGCGGTTTGTGATGCGCCAGGCGGCTAAGAGAAACGTCATATCGTCGGCCAGCGACTCGGCATGTGCGCCAAACCACAGGCCAAACGAGCTGGGCATGGCTATCTGCAGATGCGTATATCCTGGCATGAGCACGTGTCGATACTGCTCGCTCTTGGCTTGCAGCTCGTCGAACAGCACCTTTACGGCCTCGACAATGTTGCGCAGCTGGTGGCGGGTAAACAGTTTCAGGTCTACCAGCACCTGGTCGTTGCGCGAGCGGCCCGAGTGTATCTTCTTGCCCATGTTGCCCAAGCGCTGGGTGAGCATGAGTTCTACC
>CAKQFW010000160.1 GCA_934230965.1 uncultured Prevotella sp. | reverse complement strand
GCAAGGCCATTCACTCCCCTCCATCGCTCGACCTTTGGTCGCTTGCCAGAGCAAGAAGGGGAGGGGAAAGCCGCGCGGGCACGGCGCGGGGGAGGGGCTGCTGCTTGGGTGCTGGGCTTTTACTTTATCGTCACCTTCATACAAAGACCGCCACCTATGATGGAGCAAGCAAGAACCAATAAAAATAGCTCGTTCCAAAAGGTGACGGTCTGTAGTAGTTAGAATCTTTCGTGCTACAAATATAGTGTTTTTCAAGAAAAAGGGCATAACTTTTTTACCCATTAGGTGTAGCTTTCCTATCATTTAGGTGTAGCTTTCCTATGGGTAACAGGCAAATTATGGTATGTTTTTGCTTAACAGTGTGATGAAAATACGGCCAGTGCCGAATAGAGCGGATAGTTTGTCATCCAGTCTTGTTCGCGATAGGGCGACATTGACAATCTAATGCCATGCAAACCGCTGTTGCGTTCAACAAATGAATGTAAACTTTTAGCTTTTAGGTTCTCTTCAGCCTTTACCTCTACGGGTAAAATGTCGGTGTCCCGCTGAACGAGGAAGTCAAGTTCGCCACGCGAATTGTCGGCCGACCAATAATATACCGATAGATTGTCGTTGGTTATGAGCTGCTGAAGAACATATTGCTCGGTAAGAGCTCCCTTGAAGTCGGTGAACAATGCCGACCCCTCAAGCAAGCTCTGTATAGGCACATTGCTCATGGCCCCCATCAGGCCCACGTCAGAAAGGTATATCTTAAAAGCCGAGAAGTCTTCATAAGCAGCCAGTGGCAGCATGCCTTTCTTACAGCGGTTTACTTTATATATTAGTCCGGCATCTTTCAGCCATTCAATGGCAAGCTCAAAATCTTTAGCGCGAGCGCCCTCTCTCACCATGCCATACACAAACTTGCGGTTCTCTTTTGCCAGCTGAGCGGGTATCGACCTCCAAACCATGCGTATGCGCGGAACCTCTGCGGTGGGAGCATGTTTTGAGAAGTCGCGCTCATACGATTCTAAGATGCCTTTCTGCACCGCGCGCACAGCCTCTATGTTGCCTGACGATACATAGGTAGCCACAACCCCTGGCATGCCACCTATATAATAATATTGTCGCAACCGTTCTTCATATTTTGCCTTAAACATGGTTACTGTGGGCCAATCGTTTTTTTTCAATAATGCCACCATTTGTGTTTCGCCCACAGCGTCAAGAAACTCGAAGAACGAGAGAGGGTAGAGGTTCATAAAGTCGACCTTTCCAACGGGGAACGAGTCGTTATGATGCATGGCAATGCCCAACAGCGATCCAGCAGCCATTACATGATATTGTGGCGCTTTTTCTCTGAAATATTTTAATGCAGTGATGCCACGCGAAGCCTCTTGTATCTCGTCAAGAATGATGAGCGTCTCGGTGTCGACATTTACTCCTGTTGCCAAGCCAATGCTTGTAAGAATACGTTCAATGTCAAAATCGTTGTCGAAAAGATGACGCAGCATTTCGTTATCTTCAAAGTTTACGTAGGCACACTTCGCGTATGCCTCTTTTGCAAACGTTTGCATAAGCCATGTCTTTCCTACTTGTCGAGCGCCTTGAACGATAAGAGGCTTACGGTCAGCGCTCTCTTTCCATCTATACAATTGTTCTATAGCCTTTCTTCTCATACCGTTTTGTTGTTTTTATTTCTTTGAAGTGAATAGCTTCTAACTTTTGCTTATACTCTCCTTGCAAAGGTAATGCAAACCGAGAGCAAAATATCAAGCTTGCTTGAATATTTTGCCGAGGTGCAGCTTATCTTATACAAAGATAGCATCTTTTCATCAACAAAACAATTATTCGAACTAAAAAGTGTGAAGTTTTACAATTATTCGAACTAAAAAGTGTGAAGTTTTACAATTATTCGAACTAAAAAGTGTGGAGTTTTACAATTATTCGAACTAAAAAGTGTGTTCGCCTTTGTTTTCTCGCCATGCTGTGGGGGTGCATCCTTCCTTTATTTTGAAGATGCGGTACAGCTGTGTGCGCGACGAGAAGCCACACTCTACCGAGATAACATCGTTGTTATAATTGGGGTATTGCAGCATCATGGCCTTGGCTGCCTGAAAGCGTATGTCGCTGAGCCACACACGGAAGGTGGCGTGCTGGCACTGGTCGAAATAGGCGGTGAGCTCGTTTCTTGGCACCATGATGTCGCGCGACAGCGTCATCATATTGGCCGCCGAGTCTTTGTAACCCTTGTTGGCGCACCACTCGTCAAGGCGTCGTGCTATCTCGCTTTCGCGGCTGCAAGCGGTGTCGGCCTCTTCATCGTTGTAGGTTTGTTCGGCTGGGGCTTCGTTGGCCTGTTCGGCTTCATCTTCTTCCTCGGCTTCGTCTAACAAATCTTCGATGGGGCTATAGTTGTTGCCCAATGCTATAAACGTGACGTTGAAGAACAGCAATGCGAAGAGGCCTACAGGCGCCACAAAATATAAGGCGGGGGTGAAGAGGATGAAGGCAGGAATGGCGAGGGCCGAAAAGCATAAGATGAGGATGCTGGCGCACGAATAGCGCACAAAGGGCAGCATGTCGGTGCCCGACATGGTTTCGAGCCACTTGCGGCGTTGTATCATAGCCTGTAGCACGATGCACACGCTGTATACGGTGCTCAGCCCATAAAAGAACAGCATAACGTATATCCACGGGCCTATGTGGTTGCTGCCTGAGAGGTGTCGGCCCACAAGAAACGAGCCTATGATGGCAGCGTAGAGCACGGCGCTGATAAGGTTTAGGCGGTGCAGTCGGCTGTGTGTAGCTTCGATGTTGTAGATGCCCATGGTCATGAGCGTGAAGCAAGGCGTGTAGATAAGCATGTTTACCACGGCACCCAGGTCGTCGCCCGAGGCGCGTAGGCCCGTCTTCATTTGCAGCAAATATTGTGCGCCCAAGCCTAAGATGCCTGCAAACAGCATCCAGCGCGACTGTTCATATTTCTTGTTCTTCCAGCGGGTGTGCAAGGCGCTCAAAGCTATGAAGGCGGCATTCACTACCATGAATATTAAACAGCCATATTGTAATAGGTATAATGTGTCCATTCTTTGTCGTATATAACTTTAAGAGGTATGGTTATGTGGTGGCCAAAGGCCGATACAAAGTTATAAATTTATTGGCAAATCGCAATCTGATTTAACATTTAAACTTTGCAAACTTATATCACACCTTTTCTTTTACAAACCCACACGCAACCTCTGTTTCTAACCCCCACGCCACGTTCTGCATAAATATTCATTTTCTTGCATAAATATGCAGAATGGAAGCGTTTTCTGATATGCCGCGTTTTACAGTCTGAAAGCCTTGGTTTCGCGTTGTAAAACCAAGGGTTTCACAGCCTAAAACCCTTGGTTTCGCAACCTAAAACCAAGGGTTTTGCAAATGAAAGGTATCAACTCTGAAAAGTGTAAGCAATGGCCCTCTGTTTGCTTACAGATTAAAACATTTTTCACCTTTATTAAGTTAAAAATCGCCCCGTCATCGTTTTGCATATTTATGCAGTTTTGGGTTGCTGGAGGACGGGGCACGGAGACCCCGTCCTACTTTGGTTTGCCTCGATACCATACAATTATTTATGGATAGGATGTGGTATTTTAAAACTATATAACTAAACAGAACAACTTGAACAATAAACGGAACAACATGAACAACAATCGGACAATAAATGAACAACGTTGTTTTCTTTATCATTATATTAAACATGTTGTTCTTGTTGTTCTATTGTTGTTTGATGTTGTTGTTTCTTAGTTTAGGACGATGTAGAACAGTGTCTCCGTGCCCTGTTCTCTCACTACTCTCCATACGGAGAGTGGAAGCCACGCGGTCGCGGCGCAGAGAATGGGCTTTTCATTTAAACGTCTTAATTAATAGGTTTATATAATTAAACGCGTTTAATTATTATTGCCTCTGCTCTGTTTGCCTCACTTTTATCTTCTTTTCGGTTGCTAACCCGCTCTGTTCTATCGCATTTACCTCTGGTTCTACCCCTAAATATCTTCGTCTTCTCCTTTGTAATCTTATTGAAATAGTAATGAAGATTGGGTAATATCCGTTACTCGTTTATGTGAAGTTGTTAGGGTGTGTTGCACAGCTTCGCACGCGCCCGCGTATATATAATAAGGAGAAAATAGGTGAAATAGGATAAAATAAAGGGTAAAACAAAATTAAACAGAATTATTTAACTTATTAAATGAATTTAATTTTGTTTATATTTGTTTGGTATTTTATTTAGTTGTACTTTTGCTGCAGATAAATCTATTTGGCCGTTTTTATTAACGACTTTTTCAATAAACAACAACCCTTTTCAATACATATATATATTAAAAACCACATACATCACTTTCTTTGCAAAAGCTAACAGTAAGTGAACATGTAACCCAAATTTAACATAAAACATTACTTTATGAAAAATCTGATGAAGTTATTGCTATGCTGCTGCCTCCTTCTGTCTACAAGAGCGATGGCTGGTGTGTCATGCCCTAACAAGGTTAGTGGTTCTGTGACCTGTGAAGGAAAGGCGCTGCAAGGCGTAGTGGTGACCGACGGTATTGATGTGGTGCAGACCGATGCCAAAGGCCGCTATGAGCTGCCCGTGAACCGCGGAGCCCGTTTTGTGTATCTGTCTTCACCCGCTGGCTATTTGGCACCCTTGGTAGGTAGCCATGTAGGTTTTTATCAGCGTTTGAAAGAAGGAAACAATCAATATGATTTTGTATTGACAAAAAATCCGAAGAACGATCTCAACCATGTGGTCATAGCTCAGGCC